>JANPDX010000289.1:0-3362 GCA_031431695.1 Dehalococcoidia bacterium | reverse complement strand
CGCGGTACGCCTCGGCGCCGAGCCGGTCGACGTGCTCACGCAGCACACGCTGCCGTGGAAGAACGTAGTACCCGAAAGCAGGCTCGAGGCGCACACCGTGCGCGCGTTCGAGAAGGAGATCGTGGATCCGGGCGAGTGCACGCACGTGCGGTTGAACATCTACCCGGACGGCGGCGTGAGCCGCATGCGGGTGTGGGGAACGCTTTTGAACAATGTCGTGTGAATATCAGGCCACGCATCGATAGCAGCCAGCTTGCCCCAAGAAACACATGGCGTACCGCATCCACCGCTTGGTACGGTGGCCTCGCAATATCGTGAGATCCCACCACTGGGGGCCGCCGGTGATGCGCTTTTCGACTGTACTCGAGCAGGCCTTGGGCCTTGCACCTTCCCCACGCCATGCGTTTCGGACAGCAAAGCGGCTGGGCACTCTCTCGCTGCTGACCCTTGCCATTGCATCAAACAACGTGTGGGCTGGCCCCTGGCACCCGGACTCAACATTCGGTGTGAATGGGATCGCGCTGACAACGTTCGCCCCGAGTGCCAGCGCACGCGCTTTCGCACGGCTGCCGGATGGTCGCATTGTCGTGTGTGGATCCGCGGACGGGCAGATTGCCTTGGCGATGCTCACGCCGTCTGGCGCGGTCGACTCAACCTTTGGCACAGCCGGCACGGTGCTCGCTGGGCCTGGCACAGCCGGTGCGCTGATCGTCCAAGGCGGCTATCTGCTGGTCGCTGCCGACAGCCTTCGCGTCCTTCGCTTCGATTTGGCTGGCCAGCTCGATCCATCGTTCACATCCGTTGGGCTGAGCACCGGCATCGTTGTGAATGCTACGGGAATTGCAGCGCTGCAAGGAGGCCAGCTGCTGGCTGGTGGAACGTTGTGCTGCGCCCCGTTCGGCGCGCCGACCGGATACATGGTTCGGCTCCAAGCGGAAGGCGCCCTCGACACAACGTATGGAGTCAACGGAATTGTTTCAGCCTTCAACGCCCCCATTGAGACGATGGCAGCTCTTTCGGACGGTGCCGTCATTTTCAGTGGCACCAGTCTTGGGATCTTCGCCCATGCCGACTTCGTCCTGAAGTACAACGCGTCCGGAGTACGTGAGTGGGGCAGCAGCGCAGACTGGCCAGGTCCCTACGACCGCGGGGGCGCGGTGGCCGTCCGCGGCGATGCGAGAATCGTGGAAGGTGGGTTCACCAGTTCAGGCGAGGCGGCTCTCGCTCTGTATCACCCGACAGGAATCATCGATTCGACGTTCGGAGTCGATGGGCGATTCTTCAGTGGGCAGACCTTTTCTCCGACACGAATCTGGTCGTTGGACAACGGCAATGTCCGGGTCGCTGGCCTACCGGGGTTCGGGATTTTGGGGGTCACTTCAGGAGGTGTCCTGGATACTGCGATTTCACCATCCGGGATGGTCGCACTCTCCTTTCCTGGCACGTCGGTTGATGTCCTCGCACAGCCCGACGGGAAAGTCCTAACGCTGGGAACCCATGACGGCGAGTTTGCGGTCGTTCGCTACACGGATGAAAGTGCTCCGCCATCTTCGTCTTGCCCGATCTCAGCGCTCTGCGTCGGTCCTTCGCGGTTCCGCGTGTCTGGTGGATCGCTGGCAGGGGATGAATTCGGCAATGCGGTCGCTCGGCTTCGCGATCTAGATGGCGACGGGACCACGGAAATCCTCGTCGGAGAGTCCCAGGACAGCCAGGGAGGGCCACAACGGGGTGCGGTCTGGATCTGCTTCCTCGATCCGATGAATGGTCAGGTGCGCTCCATGCGCAAGATCGGTTCGAGCGAATTGCCCGGCCTTCTCGACAATGGTGACCTTTTTGGCTATGCGGCGGCGGATATCGGGGACCTCGATGGCGACGGGATCCATGATGTGGCGGTGACTTCGCCAGGCGACGATGACGGAGCGACGAACGCAGGCGCAGTCTGGATCCTGTTTCTGAACACCGATGGAACCGTGAAGGCTTCTCAGAAAATCAGCGCCACCGCTGGCGGCCTGTCCGCGCCCCTGAGTGCAGGCTCGTCTTTTGGGCTCTCGATCTGCTCCGTGGGCGACCTCGATCGCAATGGCAGTCCCGAGATCGCTGTCGGAGGGCTGCACGATTCCCTCTCCAGTGGTACCCATCGAGGGGCACTCTGGATTCTTGGCCTCGACAGTCTGGGAAACGTCACATCCGAACGACGGGTCACGGAAGGGACGTCCGGATTCCTAGGAGTGCTGGATGACTACGATTCCTTCGGAAGGTCGATCTCACTCGTCGGGGACGTCGATCGCGATGGCAACCCGGACCTCGCGGTCGGCGCAACGGGCGACGACGATGGCGTCGGAGAGGCTGGTGCCATCTGGCTGCTGTTCATGAACCCCGACGGGACCGTGGCCCGGCACGCCAAGATCAGCGCCACCAGCGGGAGTTTTGGAGGCTCTCTCGACTACGACGACGACTTTGGCATCAGTCTCACCGCCATCGGCGATGTCACCGGTGACGGGGTGCCGGACCTCTGTGCGGGAGCCGTCAATGATGACGACGGCGGACCCGATCGCGGTGCTTTGTGGGTCCTCGCTCTGACCGAGGCTGGCACCGTTGCCCAATCCATGAAGCTGAGCGACTTGGTCGGCTGTCTGGCCGACAGCATGACGAACGGTCAGGGGTTCGGGATCTCCGTCGCAAACGTCGGTGATCTTGACGGCGATGGCTGCCTCGAGCTCGCGATCGGCGTGAACACCACGGACGATGTATCGACCAATTCCGGATCGTTCTGGGTGGCCCCGCTTGTGGATCGTTCAGCACTTCTAAACGTGGATGAGTCGGGCGCTGGCGAAGTGCGCGTGGCACACTCGCTTCCGAATCCGAGTCGGGCTCACACCACGATTGCCTGGCGTCTCCCGCGGTCGGCGTCCGTCGACATCACGATCCATGGGGTACGAGGGGATCTTGTCACCCGATCCTCGTTGGGCGTTCTCTCCGCAGGGGAGCACCAGTTCAAGTGGGATGGTCGCGACCAACGCGGGCGTGCCGTCCCGCCCGGGGTCTACTTCGCAAGCGTGCTCACGGAACAACGGTCCGAGGGTCGAACCCGAATCGTCTTAATCCGTTAGGGGCTCGGCGCCAGTTGTGGGTGGCGCTGCAATCCGCAGTCCTCGTAGCCCGTTCCGGTCACGTCCGCCCCGGGCTACGCGAGATACTTCAGGAACATCACGTCGTTGCGTTCCTCGTTGTAGATCAGCTCGTCCACCAGCGCCCCCGCCAGCAGCAGCCCAAGCCCGCCCGGCCTCAGGCCCATCTGCTCGCGCACCCCGACATGTTCGACCGGCTTGCCCTCGGGGTTGCTGATCGCGGCGTGCGTGAGG
>JANPDX010000288.1:0-5012 GCA_031431695.1 Dehalococcoidia bacterium | reverse complement strand
TACGCGGGTGCGGTCGGGTACACGAGTTTCGCGGGGAGCATGGACACCTGCATCGCCATCCGGACGATGCTCGTCAAGGACGGGACCGCGTACATCCAATCTGGCGGGGGGATCGTTTACGACTCGCAGCCGGATGCGGAGTACGTGGAAACGGTGAACAAGATGGGCGCACTCATGCGCGCAATCGACCAGGCGGAAATCACGGCCGCGGAGATGAAGACCGGCAGCCTTGGCTACGGGTAGGGGTCACGATTCACGATTCACGATTCAACGGGATAGTTGTTTGAAGAAGGGAAGTCCACCGAGTTGACCGATAAGAAGCCGGACTGCGTGTACGGGTTGCTCATCCGGGATGGGCACGTTTTCGTGCGCGGGATGGAGGGCCACTTCGGGCTGCCCGGCGGCATTTTTCGGCCAATGGCTGAAGACCGGAAGGTGGAGCTTCGGGCGCATCTGTGGGATCAGCTCGGCGTTGAAGCGAGCTCGATTTGGGCCCAGGGCGCGTTCATGTATCGCAATCCGGACGAGGACCGCGAGAAGTTTTGCGGCTTCTACAGCGTGTGGGAATGGGATGGCGACGTGCCGGTGAGCGCCGGACGATGGCTCAACGAGCACGAGATAGCGATGACGGCGCTGCCATCGTCTCTGCGCATCCTCCTGTTCAGTGTGTTGCAAACACGGGCCGTGAGGACTCGATGAACCAGGACATTCGACTGGCGGCGATTCTTGAGCGCGACGGACGGCTGTTTTTGCTGCGACGGGAGCCGAATGGGCCGTGGGAACTGCCCGGTGGTGCGCTGCCAACGGAGAACGACGATGTCGATGCCGAGATGGACGCGATCCTCCAGCGACTCGGGGTCGCGGCGCCCGCTATCGACGAGGACTTCCTGCAAACGCATTTCATCCCCGCCGGTCATGGACAAATTGTCTACAACGTCTATGCCGCGACTGAATGGACGGGGGAGCCAGCGCCGGGACCGGGCGTTGGTGCGGGTTGGTTCACGATCGAAGACATCCGCGCGGTGGCGATGGACGACCATGTGCGAAGGGCAGTCATGGAGGCATACGGGTTGAACGAGCCGGTGGATGGCGATGCCCAGATCCTTGCCGCACTTTCGAAGATGGTGGCGCCAGAGTCGATTGCCGTGGCAGCACGTTCGCAACGAATGGATGGCGAGACAAACCGGCATGCCGCCGGACTTGATGTGCTTCGGACGTTGCGTGGCGGAGGAGACCCGGGATCGGCGGCGGCGATCATGGCGAAAGAGCGGCCGGAAATCGCGGGAGACATCATCGATTTTGCGCTGGGCGAAGTCTGGTCGAATGCCGCGTTGGATCGGCGGACGCGGAGCCTCCAGGTGGTTGCGATGCTCGCGGCGCAGGGGCGCACGGGCGGACCGCTGACGTCCCACATCAATGGGGCGCTGAACCACGGCGCGAGCCCCGAACAGGTCGTGGAGACGCTTCGAATGGTGGCGGTGTATGCCGGTTTTCCGGCGGCGCTGGAGGCATGGCCAGTGATGGAGCGGGTGTTCGAACAGCGCGGGATTCCGCGCCCGGGGAGGATCGGATGAAGCGCGCCGAAGCAAGCCTCTGTGCGGCGATCCTGGCGACGCTTGCGGGTGTCCACGTGTACTGGGCGCGGGGCGGCGAGGCGTTTTCGGCGAGCGCGGTGCCCACGAAACGCGATGGCGACGTGCCGGTCGCGCTTTTCGACCCCGGCCCGGTCTCGACGATTGGGGTGGCCGCCGGTCTCACGGTGGCCGCGCTAGCGGTCTTGAGGGCGGGATTCACCGGGAAGGGCAGAGGGTTCGCGCGCCTTGTTGCGCTCGTTTTCTTCGCGCGGGCGGTGGGTGAATTTCGTTATGTGGGGTACACGAAGCGTGTGCGGGGCACCGCATTCTCGCGCAGGGACGACTGGATTTACGCGCCGCTGTGCATCGTCATCGGGAAGCTCGCCGCGGGGGCAACGAAATGACTGCAGTGCTCTGGGACCTCGACGATACCCTGCTGCAGACGCTTCCGGGACGGATGCTGGCGCTGGCGCACGCCCACGAGGTTTGTCTTGGATCGAAGACCGACCCGGAGGCGTTGTGGCGCTCCCACCACGGGGGCAGCCTGGAGGCGATGGGCAAGCGGCTCATGGGCGAACACGACTTCATGAGCTTCGTGAACACCTATCGCGACTTCTACTACACGCTGGATCGACAAATCGAGCCGTTCGCGGGTGTGGTGGCCGTGCTGGATGCGTTCCGGGCGGCGGAGATCCCGATGGCGGTCGTGACTTCGAAAATCGCGTTTGGCGCGGTCGAGGAACTGACGAGCAGCGGCCTCTTGCAGTACTTTCAGGCAGTGGTCGGCGCGGACGATACCGACGCGCACAAGCCTGACCCGGCGCCGGTGTACGAAGCACTCGACCGAATGCTGATCGACGCCGGACCGAACGTGCTGTTCGTTGGCGACAGTCCGGCGGACATGTGGGCTGCCCGAAACGCGGGGGTGCGACCGGTTGCCGCGCTCTGGGGCACCCTCGACTCGCAGCTCTTGCTCGACACGATGCCAGACCACGCCGCGAAGACGCCGGGAGAAGTCCTCTCGATCTTCGCTGGACAGGATGCGGCGAAATGACGGGATTGCTCGAAAAGCAGGTCGCCCACCTCGGCGTGCGTTTCTACCGCGCGGGAGGGGTTGAAGTGGTGCTTGTCCCGCTCTTGAAGGAGACTGCGACCTTCACGCGGTCGGCGGGGGACGGGTACTTTCTGGTCGCGCTGATGGGTGAGCCCGGGAGCGCGTACCCGCTCAACCTGCGGTCCGAGAATGCCCTGGAGCCGGGCTACCTTGAGAAGAAGTTCAAGCTCGACCGGCGCGGATACGCCTGCAGCCCGGAAGAGTTGGCGGCCACGCTGCGGCTGATAGCGCGAGACCTCGCGGCCGAGGAGGGCCTGGACCAATGACCACCGTACTCATCGACAACTACGACAGCTTCACCTACAACCTCTATCAGTACCTGGCGGAACTGGGGGCCGAGGTGAAGGTGTTTCGCAATGACCAGGTGACGATGGCCGAAATCAGGGCGCTTAACCCGGACCATGTGGTCATTTCGCCCGGGCCGGGGACTCCCGACGATTCAGGGATCTCGCGCGATGTCATTCGCGAATTCGCGGGGAAGGTGCCTGTGCTCGGTGTTTGCCTCGGGCACCAATGCATCTTCGAGGTCTACGGCGGAACGGTCGCTGGAGCGGGCGAAATTCGGCACGGAAAGACTTCGGTCATTCATCACGACAGCAAGGGCGTCTTCGAGGATATTCCGGACGACTTTTCGGCCGTCCGCTATCACTCGCTTGCCGGGACGCCGGAAACTACACCGGGAGAGTTGGAAGTAACGGCTCGAACAGACAGCGGCGTGATCATGGGGGTGCGTCACAAGACCTTCAAAGTAGAAGGTGTACAGTTCCATCCAGAATCGATCGCGACGGAACACGGGAAGGAATTGTTGAAGAACTTCCTGGAGATGGAGGGCGGAACGTGGTGATGACGGATGACGGATTGCGGATTGCGGATTGCGGATTGACCACCCCAACCCCTTCAGGGGATGCGGGATGGTGATTCAAGATGCCATCCGGGCGCTGGTTGAACGCGGGCCGTTGACCGGGGCGGAGGCAGCTTCGGCGCTGGAAGAAATCATGACCGGGAACGCGACGCCGGCGCAGATCGGTGCGTTCCTGGCTGCCATGCGGGTCCGGGGCGAAACGCCTGAGGCGATTGCGGCGGGACTGACCGTGATGCAGACGCATGCGGAACTCTGCCCGGTGACGGATGTCATCGACATTTGCGGGACCGGTGGCGACGGCATCGACACGATCAACGTTTCTACTGCCTCGGGCTTCGTTGTCGCGGGGGCGGGAGTTCGAGTGGCGAAGCACGGGAACCGGGCCGCATCATCGAAGTGCGGCAGCGCCGACGTACTGGAGGCACTGGGGGCGCGTATCGACCTTGGCGGCGAGCAGGTGGCGAAGGTTATCAATGGCTGCGGGTTCGGGTTTCTGTTCGCGCAGCGCTTCCATCCGGCGATGCGGCACGTCGGCGGTCCACGGCGAGAGATCTCCATCCGGACGATGTTCAACATCCTCGGGCCGCTTTCGAACCCCGCGAACCCGAGGGCCCAGCTGGTTGGGGTGGGCTCGCGGACGATTGGGCCTGTCGTGGCCGAAGCGCTGGCTTTGCGTGGGTTGGGCCGCTCGATGGTGGTGCATTCGGACGACGGGATGGACGAGATCAGCACCGCGACCGGAACGCACGTCTGGATGGTCGGCAACGGCGCGGTGGCAGAGCAAGACATCACGCCGGGCGATTTCGGACTTGCCCTACACCCGCTTTCGGCCATCGCCGGCGGCGAGGCCCCGAAGAATGCGGGCGATATCCTCGCGTTGCTCGATGGGGCGGAAGGGGCGAAGACGGACTTCGTGCTCCTGAACTCGGCCGCGGCACTGTTCGTCGCTGGCGCGGCGCCTGATTTCCGCGAGGGAGTGGCGATGGCGCGGGAATCTATCGCATCGGGAAGGGCGCGCGAGGTTTTGGACCACTACGTGGCACTGACCCAGGAGGTTGGCGGTGGTTGAGCCAACGATCCTGGATACGATTGTCGCGCGGAGGCGCCTGGACGTGGCGGAAGCGAAGGCTGCCCGGCCCGCGAGCGATCTGCAGGCCGCCCTGGCGATGGCACCGGAGCCCATCGACTTTGGCGGACGGTTGCGGCGCGATCGGCCGATGGCGGTCATCGCCGAAATCAAGCGCGCTTCGCCGAGCAAGGGCGACATCGCGCCTGGGATGGACGCGGTCGCGCAGGCGATGAAGTACGCAACCGGCGGCGCGGCCGGCATTTCGGTGCTCACGGAACCAACGTGGTTCAAGGGAACGCTGGCCGACATGGCCGGGATTCGAGCGGCGGTCGAGTCACTTGGAGCCGCGCGACCGGCGATCCTGCGGAAGGACTTCATCGTTGACGAGTACCA
>JANPDX010000287.1:0-3312 GCA_031431695.1 Dehalococcoidia bacterium | reverse complement strand
GGTGGCCGGGAGTATACGGAGGGGAACGCGACGCGAGCGACTACAGGCTCTCGATAATCCAGTTGAGGCCCAAACCTACGGCCATCAGGGCGCCGAAGCGCATGTGCAACTGGGCTGTGTGGAAAAGCGCGAGGTTGAGCTTCTTGGGGTTCCCACCGGCGTGGATGACTTTCACGATTGGCCTGACGAACGGCAGCGTCGCGAGAGCCACAAGCGCAGGCCACGGCAATGCACCGACGGCCCATGCCGCCACGAGGGAGACGTACGTCGCGGCAAGGAGAACGTACATCTCGCGGTTCGCCCACTCCCGGCCAATGACGGTCGCGAACGTGCGTTTGTGATGTTTGCGGTCGAGCTCGATGTCCCGAAGGTTGTTCGCCTGGAGGATGGCCGTCACGAGAAACGCGATCGGCAGCGAGGCGATGAAGGCATCCCACGTCCAATCACCAACCTGAACGTAGGAGGCGCCCATCACGATGATCGGGCCCATGAAGAAGAACACCGTAATTTCGCCAAGGCCGATGTAGGCGAGGTGGAGCGGCCAGCCTGTGTAGAGGAAGCCGGCCAGCGCACTTGCCACCCCGATGTACAACAGCTGCCAGCTCACGGCGACGCAGAGCACGACACCGATGATCCCGCCGGCGATGAAGCAGGCGAAACCAGCGATAAGCACGGCCCGGGGCGAGAGAATGCCGCGCTGGATGAAGCCGGCCATGCCCAGGGATTCCGGGCCGTCGGCGCCCTTCCGGTCGTCGAAGTAGTCATTCACGAAGTTCGTCCCCGCGAGGAAGAGGACCGAACCGAGTATCGCGAGCAGCGCCTTCCACCAGCTAAACGCCTCATCGGCGATGAGCAAAGACCCGACGAGTGCGGGTACGGCAGCGGCGGTGAAGGAAAACGGGCGGGAGGCAAGGAACCAGTTCTTGAGCGTTGGCATGGCTGGGGAAGGTTAGCCCGCGGGGGTTGAATGGAGAAGCGCGAGGGCCCAATCGTTGGTGTTCAATCCCCGAAGGACGGAACGCAGAGACGCAGAGTTCACGAGGGACTCTCCATAGCAGTCAAGGCACTCTCCTCCGTGGACTAACTGGGCCGTAAGCTGCGGGAAAGGATCGTGAAGACCTCTGCGCCCTCGGGGCCTCCGCGTTCAGACCGCTGACGGAGCGGGTTCGATAGTTTCTTCGAAACCCGGTTCGCCCGGCGCCAGCCAGAGGTACGTGAACCCGGCGAGCCCGGCGACCAGGGACGCCGCGAGAATGCCCACCTTCGCCTCCGCCGCCAGCGCGGCTGAATCGAACGCAAGGCCGGAGACGAATAGCGAAACCGTGAAGCCAATGCCCGCCACAAGTCCAATCCCGAGGATATGGGAGAGGTTCGTGTTTGCCGGCAGTTCGGCTATCCCCAGGCGGATTGCGAGGAAGCACGCAAGGATGATGCCCAGCGGCTTCCCGATGACCAGCCCCATCGCGATACCGATGCTCACCGGGCTCGCGACCGCATCCGACACAAGATCACCTGAGAGCACGACTCCGGCGTTCGCCAGTGCGAAGATCGGGATGATCAGGTAGCTCACCCAGGGGTGCAGGAAGGTCTCCAACCGGTCCAGCGGTGATTCGGTGCCGCGGCTGAGCGCTTCAAACTCTTCGAGGACTTGCTGTGCATGGTCCGTATCCCCGCGGTCCAGGGCGTAGCGGTAACTCACAAGCAGATCCATAGCGCTGGCTTCGAAAGCGTGCTGAGTGAACTGCGGTCGCGCAGGCGTCATCATCGCCAGGACGACTCCGGCCAGGGTCGCGTGTATCCCGCTCTTGTAGAACGCCATCCAGAAGAGGATCCCGAGCACGAGGTACAGGTCGGTGCTGTGCACGCCTGCCCGGGCCGTCATGAGGATGGCTGCACCGATGACAGCAGCCCAGAGCAGTGCTTCCATCGAGATGCTATCCGTGTAAAAGACGGCGATGACGAGGATCGCGCCGAGGTCATCGACGATGGCGAGTGCGAGCAGGAAGACTTTGAGCGAAAACGGTATGCGCCGGCCAAGCAGCGCGAGGACGCCCATAGCAAAGGCGATATCCGTTGCCATTGGAATGCCCCAGCCCCGGGCGCCATCGCCGCCTGCGTTCCAGCCCACGTAAATGAGCGCGGGGACGACCATCCCACCGAGTGCCGCCGCCACCGGGAGGGCCGCTTTGCGACGTGAAGCGAGTTCGCCGTGGATCAGTTCTCGTTTGATCTCGAGGCCAACAACGAAGAAGAAGATCGTCATCAGCCCGTCGTTCACCAGGTGGCCGAGACTGTCGTCAATCGAAAACACATTCAGGTCGAACGAGATGTGCGCGTTCCAGAGGTCGAAATACTGCTCGTCCCACGGGGAGTTCGCCCAGGCGAGCGCGGCGGCGGCCGCCAGCAAGAGGACGATGCCGCCAGAGGCCTCGGTGCGGACGAACTCACTGACGGGGCGAAGGAAGCGTTCGCGGACGAACTGCTGGCCGCGTCCGCCGGACACCCGGTTCATCAGTTCGTTCACCGCGGCATTAGACCACACCTCAGTGTGGACAGCCGGTCAGACCGGGCATTCAGCCGGTCCGATCGGCTGTCCCATTCGTCCACCTTTCAGACCCGTTCCGGCCCTGAAAGTGCGGCTCGTCACCGCCTGTAAACCCTCCTGTCGAATCCAGAGGGGCCCGCCGCTCGGAGTTTACCAAGCGGTTACTGAAATCCCGGAGAAGGTTGCTGTTGGAGGCATTGAGACCGTCGTTATCCAAGGTACGAAGATGAATTACCTCAAAGCGGTCCCTCGAAGCTCTGAACTTGAAGCGCCGGCCCGGGCGGTGACCGTCGTCTCGCCGGATGCCCGCGAAGTGGTGTATCTCGACGAGACCGCCTCGCTGGAAATCATCACCGAGGCACTCAACGCATGGGGCCTCCGAGTCCGTTCCGAGCGCACCGGACAAGTGGACAGTCTTCCTTCGCAGCCGCCGACTCCGGTGGACTCCAGCTGGCAGACCACCCGCTCCGAACAACGCGCTCCCGGGCGGCTGGAAAACTCACTGTCACCGCTGTGGTTGCCGATTCGGCGCCCGGAACGCGGTAACGAACCGGTGGCCGCGTGGTCCTGGTTCTGTCGCGCGGCCTGAGGCCGGGACCGGGCGAAGTGCACACGCACCACCGCGGGCCCCTGATCTCTCACCCGCGCCCCCGCAAAGGCCCGACTGTAAAGGAGGGCGCTGCGTCACTGTCCACGCCTCGCTCGGTGTCTTGACCCGCACCACTGGGTCTCCTCTGATCTGGTCAAGCATGCCGAAGCAGGCACTC
>JANPDX010000286.1:0-2150 GCA_031431695.1 Dehalococcoidia bacterium | reverse complement strand
AACTGGTGTACGTGAATGTCTTCGGTGACTGCGTGCCGCACCTTCACTTCAATCTTGCGCCCCACCGGACCGGGGACGCACTGACCGGCGGAGCGGGGATGATTGCGGCAGGTGCGCCAGCCATTGAGCGCGAACACCTCGAAACGATGGCGACGCAACTACGGATTGCACTGCCTTAGTCCCCGAGTTCACTACCGCGCCGTGTATCCCCCATCCACCGGCAGGACAATCCCCGTGATGAACGAGGCCGCCGGGCTGGCAAGGAACGCCACCGCCGCCGCGACCTCTTCCGGCTGCCCGAGCCGGCCCATCGGGTGGAGCGCCGTGATGTACTCCTCGTACTCCGCTTCGCTCCGCACCATTTCCGTCATCGGCGTGACGATGTAGCCGGGCGCGATTGCGTTCACGCGCACGCCTCGCTTGCCATAGGTGACGGCGAACTGCCGCGTGAGTCCTACTACCCCGTGCTTCGCCGCCGTATAGGCTCCGGCGCCTTCGACCACCGGGATGGTAGGGTCGCCGCCTGGGCCGGCCAACCCGACCATGCCTGCGACCGAGGCCGTGTTGATGATTACGCCTCCGCCGCGTTCGCTGAGGACCTGGGCCCCGTGAAACAGCCCGTTGTAAACGCCCGTCAGGTTCACCGCGATCGTGCGATCCCAGCCGAACCCACCCCCAACGCCCGCATTGTTGAAGATCACGTTGAGCCCGCCGAGGCTTGAAATCGTTTCGGTGAGCGCGTCTTTGACTTCCTGCTCGGACGAGACGTCGATCTGGAGCGCGGCCGATGTCCCGCCATGCTCGGCAATCCGGGCGGCTGTGTCCCTGGCACTGTCGAGATCGAGGTCCGCGCACATGATCGCTGAACCACAGGCGGCCATATGCAGCGCGCTTGCCCTTCCGATGCCTGATCCCGCACCGGTGATGAGAGTTACGAGGCCGGAGAGTTCGGGCATGGGGCACACCTTCGAAGTTAGTGCGCCTAGCCTAGAGCGAGCATTCGAAGGCGTCGAACCGGACCCGCTGAACGCAAAACCGCCGTCACCTGTGGGATGGTGACGGCGGCGATGGGTTTCTCCCGGTGTGAGGAGAGGGGTTACACACCGGGGAGCGGGCGTGAATCAGGCAGCTGAAGCGATGCGATGCTCTTCATTGGTGATGAAGTCGCCGTCGCTAAGCCAGTTTTTGAATTCCTTGGTGACACCGCAGGTCTTGCATGTGCCGATGCTCAGTTGTCCGTTGGGCTCGTCGATCCGCCAGCGATGGAAATGCTGATCGGAGGAGGCCGCCGGAGCTGTTGCGGTGTTGGCGTGTGCCATGGTTTGGTGACCATCCCTTCTGTTGTGTTGACTCGCCTTCCGGCGGTCAGCTACGCTTGTTTTCGATGACCTGCGGTACTAGCTTTTCGCTAGTCCAAGGTCGTAGCCGAATAATAGCATCCGGCGCTATCGTGTCAATAGTCTTGGCACTAGCATTCCGGATATTCTTAACTCATTCCAAACGGGAGCCAGCTCATGGCCCAACGCGCCGAACTCGAAGCACCCAGGAAAACCTACAACCTCTCCTGCGTCATAGCCCAAACGCTGGATGTCGTCGGTGACCGTTGGACCCTGCTTATTCTTCGCGACCTCATGGCCGGCCTGCACCGCTACAACGATATTCTCGAAAGTTGCGCCGGCATGTCGCCAAACGTCCTCTCGGATCGCCTCAAGCGTCTCGAAGCCGAAGGGCTCGTCAACCGCAACTACTTCAAGGAACTCCCCCCCCGCGTTGAGTACACACTCACAGATAAAGGATGGGCCGTACGGCCCATCCTTTTGTCTATGCTCGAATGGGGCAAGCAATTCGTTGGAACGCTGACCGAAGATCGCGTCGGCCACGACGTCAGCCACGATTTCGCGATGCGCGTCATCCCGACCTTCTCGTTCAAAGCGGAAAACGCCATCGATCTTGCCGCCCGCATGACCCTCGAGATTTCCGATTGCGAAAACTGCAACACCTGGACTCTCGACATTCACGACGGTCACCTCCACCCCCGCCGCCTCGGGTCCCCTGACGCCGACGTGCATCTGAAGACGAACACCCACGGCTTCTTCCAGTTCATCCGCGGCGAAGCCCCCGCCGAAGATGTCGGCGAACTCCGCGGCCCC
>JANPDX010000285.1:0-2401 GCA_031431695.1 Dehalococcoidia bacterium | reverse complement strand
CGGACGACCATGTCCCAATTCCCGTTGACGATCTCTGACTGCCCGAACACTCTGACAGTCAATTGTGTTGCCTCAACCAGGTCGTTGATGACGACCCCAACCTTGGTGCGACCGTAGCCGACTTCCCCGAGGTCATTTTTGGTGTAATTTGCCTCGAAGAATCTGCGTTCCAGAGGGGCGCCAGAAGTTCCCGAAACTGACCACAGCGGAGTGGGCGCGCCATCGGAAACTGACTCGCCCGCCCAGTTTCCGCGAAGTTCGAGGACGATAAACACGATGCCCTTATCGTCCTTTTCCAACTCGGCGGCCACAACGAGGGTACGATCGCCGTCAACGACGAAGAAGGCCGGTATTTGAGTCCTGGTGCTGGACTCGACCGGGACCGTCAGGTGTTCGGGGTCGATGTAGACCCGAGCCGTGGCCTCCACTCCCAGGGTTCGCGCGAACGGTCCGAATCGCAACCTGAAGGAAGGTGACTTTTCCGTGGATGGAAACGAAGCAACGAAGCTCGCGGGCCCTGCCGGTGCAATCCTGAAGGGCCAAATGCTCGCCCCGTTTGAATCAATGATCCGTGGGGGCTGGAGCGGCGTCAGGCCCGTGGTGACATCGTAATAAACTTCAGTGGATGAAATAGATCGAATGACATGGGCCGACACGGCGACTCCATCTGACGAAACCGTTTGCTTTTCGAACTCCTCAACGCGCAGGAGCGCTTCGGTCTGCGATGGCGCGGGAGGACTCAGTCGCAATTCCCAGACTCCGGTGATTGCCTCTTTGCCGGAATTTGTTACGAGCACAACCTCCGATATTTTCAAGAATTGGTCCGCATTTGGCACCATTGGGGGCAAGCGGACGATTCCGCGTTCGCTCCCAGCGACGTCGCTATCACCGTAGGAACGAGAGAATCCCGACGCTTGGATGCGGTCTTTAGAAATCAGAAACTGAGAGGGTGGTTTCCCATGCACAGAGACTGCGAATTCGATCAGTGTCTCTGTACCAGAATACCGCGCTGAAAGGGAATCTATACGGACTCCGCCAGATTCTGACGTACTTGTCTGAACAACAGTCGGGATTGGGAACCCATCACCATCGTCCCGATCGGAAGTTATCACTACGATGCTCGCTATAGCCAGCAGTCCTACGGTAACCAAGAAGAGTTTTGGAGACACTCGACGAAACGACATAGTGACCAATCCTTTCAGATGAAAGAGCTAGTACCTTCCAGAATCACCTTGATTATTGTAGTTCGTATAGTAAGAAACGATGAATGTATTGTAGTTCATGAGAGCCTCGTAGTACTGATTGGAACAAAGCGACGTTCCGCCCGAATACATGCCGGCAAACCACCTTGCGTCGCCTCCGACCGTCGAGTCAGCGGCATACTCGATTCGGTACCACGGGGTATTGTAGTACGTTAGATTCGGGCTGAACCCTCCATGACGTTGCATGCCCGACGGTCCCCAGGGAGGTGGTCCGGTCACGGACACGCGCCAGCATTTGAAATAGTTTCCCTGGACAACGATGTTGGAGTCGATCCTTGCTGAGACCGTCACAATTCGATTTGGATCCCAATGGCTCCAAGTTCCGGACGATGTGAGCACCGCCCACTGATTGTTGTCGTCGTGAACGTGGTAACTGTACGAGCTACCGTAGTACGCCACTGCGCTACCTATCAGTGCGATTGCCGCTCCGGCTGCCAACATCGAGACGCTGAGTCGTGAATTCCATTGGCGAACGTTCATGGGAAACCCCAGCCGACCTAAGTGCCGACCAGAATGCAACGCCACGCCGCCACGCCACAACCCCGCTCTTTGGTCCCCGGCCGAATGGCCCTCCCCCGGGCCGTTTACTCAGCGCTTCCGTGCGTCACCCACCAAACAGCGACGCCGGTGCGGCTGGTTGCTCCGGTTTTCCGGAAGATGCTTTCGAGGTGTCCCTTTACGGTGGCGTTCGCCAACACGAGTTCGAGCGCAATCTGGTTGTTCGTCCGGCCGGCAGCCACCAGCGCCGCCACCTCGCGTTCCCTCGGGCTCAAGTCCTGGTGCATCGCTCACTCTCCACGGCCCTGCTCCGGGGCGTAATGCGCTGTATACCACGAACGGGTGTGGGTTTCTACCGCAAAGACGGAAATAACCCGGCGGATCGTCCCCGAGCGTGGCCGGCGGCAGTGCAGTTGCCTCGCCAGGCCCAAGGGGGCGGAACCCCGCGACTCCCGGCCGGGCCTGAGCGGGGGCCGAGCTCCGCGACTTCATTGACAACGGAAATGCGAACAGGGCAGCCATGGGGCTGCCCTGTTCTGTTTCTTCGACTGCCGTTGGCTACTTCGTGCGGAGCGTTTTGAGCTGGTTGGCGTGGTCGCCGAGGTGGTGTTCGACGATGCTGAGGATGCCTCCGAGGGTTT
>JANPDX010000284.1:0-3004 GCA_031431695.1 Dehalococcoidia bacterium | reverse complement strand
CCGCGTCCCACTTCTCTTGAGCGTCAGCCGCCTGCTTTTCGTAGTACGCCCGCATCCGGCTGCGAATGCTGCCCTGTTCTCTGGCCGTGCGACCCGCGAGTCGTCCCTGCCGCTTCTCTCCTGAAAAAACTGCCCTTTCGGCCGATTCTTTAATCTGCTCGCGCAACCGATCCGCTTGCTGCTTGGCCCTGTTCGCCGAACGCCTCGCCCGGTGGGCGATCTTGTCGAATCGCTTGTCGGCCCTGTCGCGATTGCCGTCTTGCCGTCTCGGCGCGCGTCGCGTTCGCGGGTCCGATGTCGGCGGCCGATCCGGCTGCCCCGCCCCCGTACCGCCCCCGCCACCGCCTCCGGCGTCCTCCAAGACGATCTTGAGGGTTGTCTCGTCCATTTAGGTGTTCAGCCAGAATCGGTACAACGCAACTGATTCTGGGAAGAGTTGCATCCGAACCGGCATCTCGCGAAGTTCTGGGCCAAACATGTACTTAACCATGAACTCCGGAGCGATGTAAGCCTTGGCACATGTCACTGTAACCGGGCCGTTCGTTGCGGCCAGAGTTGCCGCTTGAGCCGTGAGAATCAAGGTTGCCGACACGCCGTACCAATCAACCCCTAGTGGCGGGATGGTTCCGTTCGTGATGTTGGTTCCGCCGAACGGCCATAGTGCAGCCAGGCTATTTGCTGTGTACTCCATCAGGATTCCATTGAAGAACGCTTCGGCACCCTGGCCGATGACGCCTATCGTAGTTCGCCCATAGACGTGAGTGTTGGTGATGGCTTGGCCATGAGGGGTGATCTCCAGCGATGGAGCCTGTTGAGCCCCAACCATAACTCCAAGTCCTGGAGTCACGCCGCCGTAGACCGCGTTGTAAGGGCCAGCCGCAAAGGCGTGGGTATTAAATGATGCCATTAGTCGTCATCCCCCATTGTTTCGTCGTAGATGGCCTTGTCCCGCTTATAAACGTCCGTTTCTATGCACGCCTTGCATGTGACGACCGAAACAACTCCGGTGGCGCACAGATTGATCAGATTCGGACGCATTGGCTTGCAAGCTAACTCGTATCTGCCCTCAGATGACAAATGAGGGCCACTGTCGCTTTTGGCGTGGTAGTGAATCTTCGCGAGTTGTTGGATGGCCGGCGGACCCTCAAACCCACATCGGGGACATTTCGGTCCGTCGGCCTCAAACTCGAAGTATCGAGGAGCATTGTGCTGGTCGCACATTCGGCAGCGATATTGTTTCAGTGCCATCATGTATCCTCGTGCGACGAACTGAAGAACCCCTGCAACCGAACCGCCCCGCCGAACTGCATGTTGCAGACCAGGCCGGCGAGCCGTTCTTCCTCATCGGATTGGAACCACTCCCCGCCCACGGGCGTGATGTTGTCCCGGCCCATGTACTCGTACCCCACGGCAAAGCCTCTCGGATCAGTCTCCAGGGGCGTATGCCCCCCTGCAATGATCTTATTGGCTCTGTTGATGACCGTGTGGTTTAATTTGTCCTTGTGCAAGGCGATTCGGATCGCGTCCATGAAGTCGTTCATGCCGCCCTCGTTGTCCACCAACTCCGGCCCCCAGCGGTCGTAGGGGATTCCCGTGGCCCGAAAACTCACCGTGACGTAGACGCCGTGATGCTCTTCTAGGCCCAATTGCTGATGCTTGGCGCGGATCGACGTGCCCCAGATGCCAACGTAGCGGTCCCCGGCCATCGGGGGCGGCTTGCCCATGCAGGGGGCCGAATTGCAGACGCTCACACCGAGGGCCAGCGTTTCCGCAAGCTCTTCGGTGGTCGCCAAGTTCAATGCCCGCTGGCTCATGCTCCCAGCATCCTCTTGACTAGAGCCACAGACGCATCGCGGCCGGCATCACGAATCTCTCGCAGCCACTCGCGAGGCCATTCTGCCGGCTTGGCCCACAACCGCCGCTGAGGCAGCAAGGGCGTCCCGTCCTTCTTCGTCTTCCGGGGGCCATCCTGATGATGCTCCCAAGCCCGCTTCATGTTGGTCCCGAAGATGATCGCCCCGGCTTCGTAACGGATAACGCCGTGCGGATTCTTCCGGCCAGCGAAGCCGGGGGACAGGCTCTCGTACATGTCGGCTGAGTCGATGAGGATGGGGATTGATCCGTTGGATGCTAAATACAGTTGGTATCCCGACCGCTCGTAGGCGAGGCGCGCCTTCTTGTAGAACTTGTCCGTCCTCGTCCGTTTCATCTTCGCCTTGAGCTTCTCGACTCGCTCTTGGTCCAATCGCTTGGCGATGGTGTATTCAGCCAGCGGGGGCCAGCTCAGGCCCGCTCCATCGGTTCCACCATGAGCCTTCACCATGAATTCCCGCTTCACGATCTCCATCGTTTTGGTCGCCATCGCGAGCTGCATTTCGCGTGCTTCGCTCTGGTAGCGGTTCGTCTTCCCCGCCATGATCGATGGCAGTTGCAGGATGCGGTTGCGGACTGCATTGCGACTCCCTCTCACTCGAATGGTCTGGTTCACGGCAAGTCCTCCGAAGTCAGCCGACGATTCGGCAACACGCGGATTGTACCCACTGTCGATGGGTAGCGGACCCCCGTCTTGATCGCCACGCCCTGCACGCCCCACTCGCCAATCGCGTCGAATTCCGCCGACGTGCTGACGTAGCTGATGATGCCGCTCGTGGCTGGCGATTCGACCGTCGCCGCTCGCGTCAGGGTCACGCCCGCCGGGGTGAAGAACAGCATTTGAGCCGTGAACGTGGTCAGGTCCAATGCGGCCCCAGAGGCACCCAGGTTCGTCAACGTGATCGCGATGGTGACGCCGGTACAGCCCATTTGTAGTGAGGGAATGCGGAGGTTAGTTCCACCGTTGATCGCGATCGCCAGTGCCATTACAGCAGCCTCCTCCCGGTCAGTGCCTTGACGTATTCGAGGAAATTCGACTCGTCGTCCGTCCCGGGGAGCGTCGATGCGCCCGTGAATACCCAGATGCCGCGGATGCGGACGTTGGGGGAGCAATAGAACGGCGCGGCGAGGT
>JANPDX010000283.1:0-3653 GCA_031431695.1 Dehalococcoidia bacterium | reverse complement strand
CTGGGCGCCGCCAATGGCGCCGACCGTCTTGGTCAACAACAAACCCATCCTTCTTAAAGGAAGCGTGGCGATGTGCATCTGGGCGGGCGTCATCCAGATCTTGAACCCGGGGACCATGAAGGAACAGGCCAAGTAGGCGGTGGGCGGTAGGAGTCGACGGATGTTCTCCCCTCTCCCTCCGCAGTGGGAGAGGGGTCGGGGGTGAGGGCCTGGCCCTCGCCGGGCCTCAGCGGGGGCCAAACCCCGCGACTCCTACCGCCGATCCCCTCACCCGGCCCACCGCCCGGCGAGGGCCGCCCGCTGATTCGGCTACCTTCAAACACAACACCAGGCTCGCCACGCAGTCGTCGTGGGCGCCGGATGGTGCGCCCCAGGTCAGCTCGCCGCGGCCCACCGGTTCGGCGCGGCAGGCCCGCAGTTCGTCCCACAGTGATTGGAGGCCGGGCGTACGCGGCGGCGCAATCGCGAGCGAGCCCGTCCCGGCGGCTGCCTGGAGGGCGAACCCAAGCGCCGACTTCTCCGGGCGGCTGAACACCAGCGGCTGCACTATGCGCCCCAACTCCCGGCGCAGAGTCGCGGAAAGCGGGCCGCCCATGCCCGTGGCATCACACACCAGCGATTCGAGCCGCCAGCGCCGGGCAATGGCCGCGACCTCGGCGGTGACGAGGTCGTAGGGTTCGCCACTCCAGGTGTAAACAGCCACCAGTTCGACGCAGCCGGTGCCGATGCGGGCGAGCGTGAGCACGCTGGCATCGCCGCCCGGCCTATCGCCACCGAAATCGAGGCCCGCGGAATAGCGTTCGCCGGGTAGCGGCGCATCGAGCGGTTCGAACGCGCCTTCAAGCGACCACAACTGTTCGGCCGTCAGGAGGCGCCGCTCGGCTGCCGCGGCCACCAGTTCGTACTGGCTGAGGAAGATGGGGTGCTGGCTGCCGAGGCGGGCGCGCTCCTGTTCGATGAAGCGGCCATAGGGAGGGTTGAAGCGGGCGACCTCCTGCCAGCTGTACTGGTGGTGCCAGGGAAGGTGCCAGCGCGGGTCGCGGGCATACTCGCCGTCATCGCGGATGCGGTTGGCGGCGACTGCCCGTTCGAGCAGCGAATCGCCCTGCCATGGTGTGCCGAACAGGATCGTCGATGCGCCGGTCGAACTGGTCATCGGGCGGAACTGGCGGTCGAACCAGCCGGCGTCGATGTCCTGCGCCTCATCACCGATGAGCAGCAGCGAAGCAGTGTGCCCCGCGACACTGGCGGCGGGCGAAGCGCTCAGGAACGTCGCGGTCGCATCGCCGCAGCGCATCACGTTGGCAGCGAACTCGACGTCGACCTTTTCGGCCGCTGCCAACCGCTTCAAACGCCGGGCCGTGCGTTCGAAACTGAGCGACGCCTGCGGGTAGAGCGTCGGCGCACAGACGACGATGCTTCCGCCGCAATCGGCGTGCGCGATGAGCTGCCCCGTGACCACTGCGGCCGAAACTTCGTTCTTCCCGGCCTGCCTCGGGTACATCACGGTGAACGTATTGCCGGGAGTCTCCAGCAGGCTGTATTCAAGCCCCAGGACTGTCTCCTTCTGGTACGAGCGAAGCCCGCTGAACATCTGCATAGCAACGAGCGTGCGGTCGAAACTTCACGCTGGGAAGGCCTCGGCGGCACTCCAGAGGTTCGCCCGGCGTGCCGATACTCCTCGCGGGGAGGGACTGGCAGCGCGTGGCGGAACCGCGGCCCCACACATGAGATCGATGAGTGCACGCCCACGCTTCCTGCGGATCTTCAAGCGCCTGTCCTGGCCCCTGCCTGTCGCGATCGCTGCAATCGGCTTCACGGCGACCTTCGCGCTGGCCAACGGCGCGGCCCGCAGCTCGGAAAGACTCGATGAGCAGCATTACGAAGAAGTGAAGACCGACACGCTTCGGCGAATCGATGAACGGGTGCGGACGTATGAGGACGCTTTCCTCGGTGGCACGGCGCTTTTCGCGGCTTCGAAGAGCGTCGAGCGCGATGAGTGGCGCGCCTACGCCGGGGGCGTCTCGCTGACAACGCGTTACCCCGGCCTGCTTGGCGTTGGCGTCATCCGCGTGGTCCCCGATGAAGCCGTGGCATCGTTCGAGGCAGCGCAGCGGGCGGACTTCCCGGGCTTTACCGTGCGTCCCGTCCCAGGTTTTGTTAGCGACGGCACCCAGTACATCATCACGTTCATCGAGCCGGTCGCACCGAACGCGGCGGCCATGGGCCTGGACCTCGCTTCCGAACCGGTGCGCAAGTTCGCCGCCGAGCGATCGCGCGACCAGGGAACCACGGCGTTCAGCGGCTCCATCACACTGGTCCAGGACGGCCAAAAGCGGCCCGGCTTCCTGATGTACCGGCCCATTTACAAAAACGGCATGCCGGCATCCACGGTGGATGAACGCCGCGCCGCGCTGGAAGGCTGGGTCTACGCACCGTTTGTGACCGAAGAGTTTTTCGCAGGCGTCTTCGGGCTCGGCTCCACGGAACTGGATGTCCACATTTACAAAGGCGCCGAAGTGAAGGAGGCCGAACTGGTGTTCGATAGCTCCGGCGGGACGGGGTTGGCCGAAAACGACATTCAGCCGCTGGTGCTCAAGGGGGAACTGTTCACCATCGGCTTCGCCAAAACCGGCGCGTTCGCCTCGGCCGGGCATGGCGCTCAAACGGCCACGCTGGCTTTCGGCCTGGCCTCGTCGGTCGCCTTCGCGGCGATGATCTGGACGTTGATGGGGGCCCGCCGAAGGGCGGAAATGACCGCCGAACGGGCCACGCGCAAGCTGCGTGAAACCGGCGCCATTCAGCGCGCTATCGTCGATGAGAGCGCGTATTCGATCATCGCCACCACTGTCGATGGGACAATTACGACCTTCAACCCGGCTGCCGAACGGCTCCTTGGGTACGCGCCGGAAGAAGTCATCGGCAAGACGGACCCCGGCATCTTCCATGACCCGGGCGAAGTGGGGCGGCGCGCGGCCACACTCTCGGCGGAATACGGGACAACCGTTGAACCGGGCTTCGAAACTTTCATCTATCGCGCTCGCCTCGGCGAATCAGACGAGAACGAGTGGACCTATGTCCGCAAGGGCGGGGAACGCGTCCCCGTGCGTCTTGCAGTGGCCACCCTGCACGACGACGACGGCGGAGTCTCGGGCTACGTCGGTCTGGCCCGCGACCTCACAGTAGAAAAGCGGGCAAAGGCGGTCGAAGAGCGCCTCGCGGCCATCGTCGATGCGAGCACCGATGCCATTTTTAGCTTCGGCATGGATGGGTCAGCGCTCACATGGAACAAGGGCGCCGAAGTACTGCTTGGCTACACCGAGGCCGAGGCCGTCGGCAATGCACTCGATCTGTTCGGCGCGGACATGCAAGACGAACGGCGCGAAGTTGTCAGGGCCATGAGGGACGGGCGGGTGGCGCGATTCGAGACACGGCGGAAGCGCAAGGATGACACGTTCGTGGACGTCTCGGTTTCCGTGGCTCCGGTGTTGGACGCCGCCGGAAACGTCATGGCGGGCGCGACGGTGATGCGCGACATTTCGCAACAGGTCCGCGACAAGCACGAGATGGAAGAGATGGTAGAAGTGCTCCAGTCCAACTCGTTCGTCCTCATGGAGCAGACGGCGGAGATGGAGCGGCTGGTTCGCGAGGCG
>JANPDX010000282.1:0-2399 GCA_031431695.1 Dehalococcoidia bacterium | reverse complement strand
GCGTTACTCCGCAGACGTACATGCTGACGTGGCCGGGCTTCACTGGCCGGAAGTCTCGAACCTGGCGGCCAAGTGACGAGTAGAGACGCAGGGTCACTGCTCACTCCGAATAAGGGTGTGGGCAAGCGTAGCAGAGGCTTGGCGCGCCCGCCCGCCGCTCAACTCAAGGCGCCGCCTGCGATAAGTTCCGCGATTTCCCCGTCGTCCAGCCCCAGGAGATCCGTGGCGACGTCGAACGTGTCTTCGCCAATCGCGTGGACGCCGTCGTAACGCGGCGGCCGGCTACCGTTAAACAGCGCCGGGAACCGATCGATGCCGTGCTCGCCCCAGTTTGGCGTGTGGGTCGTGCCGAAGAAACCTCGGGCTGAGAGCTGACCGTCCTCAATCGCAAGGCTACGCGCGTTCTGCACCGCTCCCGCCGCAATTCCAACCGCCTGGCAGGCATCCGCGACTGCCGCCGCCGACTGAGTCTTCGTCCACTCACCTATTTGCCTATCCAGAGTGTCCTGGTGCGCGAGGCGGTCTTCATGTGACGCGAAATCCTCGCACGTTTCGAGACCGCCGCCAGCGAGGTTCGCAAAGCGTGACCAGTCGTCGTCGCCCCGAATCGCGATCGCCACCCATTGGTCATCGCCCGCGCAGGGATAGATCCCGTGAGGCGCCCATGCGCCGAAGGGATGCCGGTTGCCCATGGGTTCGGGATCGACGCCGTTTGCGAGGTAATCGATCAGCGCGGGCGCCATGATTCCGAGTCCGAGCTCGTACTGCGAGAGGTCAACTTCAATGCCCTCGCCGGTGCGTTCCCGGTGGGCAACGCCCTCAAGGGCTGCCAGGGCGCCGCCAAGTCCGCTCAGATGGTCGGTCAGCGAGAATCCGTAGCCGAGCAGGTGTTCGCCGGGAGGGTTGGTCAGGTACGTTAGCCCGGTCAACGCGTGAATGGTTGGCGCGTATGTGACGAAGTTGCTCCACGGCCCACCTTGTCCCATGCCACCCATCGAGATAACAGTCAGTCCCGGGTTCTGTTCCTTGAGGCCTTCGCGATCGAGTCCCCATCGCCGCAGAACGCCGGCGCTGAAGTTCTCGATGATCACGTCGCAAGAAGCGGCCAGCGTTCGCGCCACATTCCGTCCGTATTCGGTGGCCATGTTAATAGTGACGCTCCGTTTGTTCCGGTTCCACATCGTGTAGTACGGGTGATCCGGAGTGTTCGCTCCCGCGCCCCGCGATGCCGTCCCGATCTTGATCACGTCCGCCCCGAGGTCTCCGAGAACCCGCGTCCCGAACGGGCCGGCCAGGACATGCGTGAAATCCATGATGCGCAACCCTTCGAGGGGCCTGGCGGATGGAACCCTGGTTCCGGCCGGCTTGGAATCGCGCGGTTCCCAGTCCAGCGTTTCAGAAACCGTGGCGAGCCGAGGATGTGGGCCATCGGCGCTGGTCCGCAGCAGTCTGCCGGGGAACTGAACGGCGCCAAAGCCCGGAACCTCGACAGGTTGGAGGTATTCTCGGGCCTCAATCTGCGGGCTGCGGGTCAGAGCCTCGCCAATGCTCCAAACGACCCCGAACGGCTGGTGACGCCTTTGGGCTTCGAAGAAGACCGCTTCGCCCTCATAGCTGGCGACCCAGTCACGGAGCACCTTCATGACGTACGGCAGGTCGCGAATCATGGAAAGGACGTCCGGGTACTTTTCGGGGTTGGCAAGGTCCTGCGCCGCGCCGTCTTCAACCAGCCAGCGCAGGAGAACGTCCGCGAATCTCATGGTGGCCGTGACCATCACCCCAAGCCCGTCCTTGCCGGGATAGACTTCGTAAGCGTTGGTCCAATGGAGGCTGCCCTGTCTTGGCGCGATGGCTGTCTTCCAGGATCCATCGGGGAAAAACCATTCCATCAGCACCTGTTCCGTGCAGGAGATCAGTGCCTCGTGTCCGGACAAGTCCACATGCTGGTATTCGCCGTTGGCGCGCGCTGCTCGGTATGCAGCAAGCGCGCACACCGCCGCATACATTCCAACCGTGTGATAGGTCTGGTTTCCGTATCCGTTAATGGGTCCCGAAGATGCATTGCCGGTGACCGAGGCCGCCCCGGAAAGGGCGTTCGCCACCAGGTCATTCACCGCCCAGGTAGCGCGGGGACCCGTAAGACCCATGGGGGTTATCGAAACATGAGCCAAAGAGGGACTCGCGGCACGAAGAGCGGCCTCATCAACGGCGGGGGCGCCCGCGTACCAGTCCTCCAACAGAATATCCGCCCGCGACACGGCCAGGTGGAGCATTTCCGCGGCCTTAGCGGCGTCGGGGCCGAGGCGAAGCAAGCGCTTACCGGCGTTGTACCACGAAGCTTGAATCGAGTGGCCACTCACGCCGAAAAACGGCGGCTCAAGGTCCAGGGCGTCGCCCGT
>JANPDX010000281.1:0-3118 GCA_031431695.1 Dehalococcoidia bacterium | reverse complement strand
CCATGCGGATGGCGTCATCGCGATTCTCTCCCTGTGTCGCACATCCGGGTAGTGCAGGGCACGAAACGCTGTACCAGTCGGAATCGGGCTCGGGCGAAAGCACCACGGTGTACGTCTTCATCGGCTTCGAGTATATCACCGGGATTCTGGAGACTGCGCTCTACTTCAGGGCGGCGACGAACTCGTCGACGGTCATTCCCATGGTCCGAATCAGCGCTCGGAGGGTGCCCGGATCAAGTTCCCTATGGTTCGGGATCGAGAGGTTCACTCGCGAACCCTGCTTCTCAAGAACCATGTGGTCACCGTTGCTTCGCCTGAACGTCCAACCCGCTCGCTCAGCGACGCGGCGGACCGAACGTCCACTAACACCGCCCAGGCGGCCCACCTGTTCAAGCCGCCGGGACAGCCACTTGGGGCGTCACCAGGGCAGTCTCTACAAGGAGATCCCAGCCTTCTTCCGCGCGATCCTGCAAGATCTCACGGATCCACTCAGCAATGACTTCGGGAGTTTCTTCAAGAGGGTAAGTGTCATTTTCGAGGCTGACTTCGAGCCAGCCTTCCATCGCCTCCTGAATATTTCTCAGTGTTTCCGGCTTGCCACGGCCCTGGCTTATCGCTCCGGGCAGGGCAGGACAACTGACGCTGTACCAGTTAGAGCCGGGATTCTTGGAGAGGACGACGGTGTATGCCTTCATCGCCATGAGTATATCACCGCGCGTTCAGCGACTCAGGAGACCTCGACCACCCCGGCAGTGGCCGCGTCCACCGCATAGACCGTGGTTAGCACATCGAGGAGCAGCGTTGCCACCGCGTTCGGGTCGCGGGCGACGTGCTGCCAGTGGTTCGGGCTGCCACCCTTCGCGGGTGGGCGGAAACCGAAGTCCTCAAGCCGCCGGAGTTGGTCGGGGGTAAGCGGGGTCTCGCGGAACTCGTCGCTCACCGCTTCGATAGCGAACACGTCGCCCGGGCGATCCGCGGCCTGGACGTAGGCGTCGCCCGACTCGACGATCACGGCGCTCATGGTGCCCACCTTCAGGTGGATGAGAGCCAGCTCAACTTCAGCTACAGTCGCCATGGGAGGCAGTTTAGCATCCGCCAGTGGTTCGTCACGGGAAAAGATTGGCCCGGTCTGGGTGGCCGGTCTCGTGTAGGATTTTTCGATGAATACCGAGACGCGCACCCAACTGATTCGCCGTTACGCCGAAGGCTATGCCGCCGTCGAAGCCGCCCTTATGGGCATCACGCCCTCCGAACTCGATCGGGCCGACGCTGATGGTTGGACCGCCCGCATGGTCGTCCACCATCTTGCGGACAGCGAAATGGCCTCGGCTTTGCGGCTGCGCAAACTCGTCGCCGAAACCAACCCGGTGATCTGGGGCTATGACGAAGAGCTCTACGCAAAGGCTCTGTTCTACGACCGCCGCCCAATCGAACCGTCGCTTTTGGCTCTACGGGCCGCGCGCGAAAGCACTGTTGCGATACTCGGGCAGCTCTCGGATAGCGACTGGCCGAGGGCCGGGTGGCATTCAGAGAGCGGCCTGTATACCACCGAGCGGTGGCTCGAGATCTACGCGGCCCACGGACACGACCATGCCGATCAGATCCGGCGGGCGCGCGGTTCGGGCTAGATCTGACCGCCCGACAGTACGGCGTCGTAGCCGCGCATGGCGGATTCGATGGCGAACTCACGGTCGACGGTCAGGATGAAGCCCTCAGCGACAAGCGCGTCCGTCGCTGAGGCGATGCGTTCTCGGTAATCGTCCCGATCCCGGTAGCGTTCCGCGATCGATGGCCTCGGGTCGTTGTTCGCGGCGCGCTCGGCGGCGGTCTTCGCGAACGGCACGCGTGAGCCCGGCATGGCCGAGAGTGGCCGCAGGCGGGCGTGATTCCGCTGGGTGTTCCAGCCCGTAAGGGTGGCGACCGGCACCTGTTGTTCGGGCATGCGGATGCCCGCGACTTCGTTGCAGTCCGCGTCGACCGCGGAAACGAGCGTCTGGTACGTGGTGCCGTGGTTGGCGGGCCATCTTCCGACGCCACGCTCCGTTCCTGGGCCAAGGTCGATGGCGCGGATGCGCGGAAGCGCCTCCGCATCCGGCCGATGCATCCCCGGGATCACCGCGGCGGCGGCTTCGAGAATGCTCTCAGGCTTGACGGCGGTCCCGTCCGCAACCAGCGGGACGCGGCTTGACGGAGGTTCGGTTCCTCGGCTCACCCAGTTGTCGAAATGCGTGAACAAGGCGCGCAACAGCGGCGAAGGGTCGACCCCGGTTGGTTCGTTTGCGATGCCCAGGAGGCGCGCCATAGCGGTATTCGCACCGAGATGGTCGAGACCCGCCATCAGGTAGGAGCGAACTTCCGGCGGGTTCGAGATGTCCGCTGTCCCATCGAGCGTCGTGTGCGTGAGCGAAGCGTCGCCGCGCCAGTATTCCCAGCCGCTGTTCACCCAGAAAATCCTGGGCACGCCGCCGAGTTGCCGCTGGCGGTCCAACAAGCCACCGGACGGAGATTCCCAGGCACGGGCCGGGACGTCTCCGAAACCGGCGGCAAGAGCCTCGTTCGGTTGGGCGTAGCGATGGTTGAATTCGCCCGTACGTCCGCCTGCGATGTGGATGAAGAGTCCGTCGAAGACCTGTTCGCCTGCTTCGTCGAGGTTGAAGCCATCGTGCAGGTATTGGCGCAGCCAGCGTCCCGTTTGGGAAACGCCCATGCCGAGGACGCGGTTCATCCCGGCCACCCCGAGCGCTGTTTCCGTGTCAGGCCGGCGCAAATGGCTGACGAAATCGCGGACGGATGCCATGCCGATGCCGGCGACCGGGCAGTAGGCGGTGCGGTAGACGAGTTCGTAGAGTTCGCCGCCCTTGAAGCCGTCGGCACACCAAATATGGGCATCGTCCGGCTCGGTCTGGCCATCGACAACATGCGCGAAACGCCAGCGGTCACGCGGGATCGGGGTGCGGGGGCCGTCTGGCGATTCCCGTACGGTAAGCGAGGCAGTTGGCTGCTCGAGGCCGGCTGGTGGATACACCGGTCGTGTGCGGCCGGCCATGATCGCGGTCCCGTCGAGGAGGCGGAGTGACGGCGAATCCGCAGCGGCGCGCAGTTCGATGCGAAAGTCGCC
>JANPDX010000280.1:0-1988 GCA_031431695.1 Dehalococcoidia bacterium | reverse complement strand
GTAGAGTCGAGAGGTAGCGCGGCGGTTTAGGTGGGCCATGCGAGTTGCCGGCCCTTTCGGTTGCCGGTGCCAGACTATCCCACCTTGCTCCGTTTCTACCTCCCGCTCATCGAACCGGACAGGCGGATTTCCCGCATCCGGCTCTCGGACAAGGACTCAAGCCTTCGCCCACGAGAAAGTCTTGGTGCGCGGCCCCAGTCTTGCCAGATGCAAGACCTGGTACAGGTATTCGTCCGGGAATCGTGCCGTTCCCTGACCCTGGACCTTGTGCTTCACACACAACCACTGACGCAGCCGACGACACACGTGCTGATCGATCGCTCGATAGGCCTGGCTGACCGGCCCCAGGCAGAAGTAGTTCGCCCAGCCAACCAACATCCGGTTGAGATGTGCAACCAACTTCTCTGCTGACAGCAATGTCGTGTGTCGCCCAGTGCGCTCCGAGATCGCGTCGCAGATGCGGCGGACCTTCTTCACAGCCGGTTTCGTGCCCAGGTAGGCACGTCCCGTCTGCTTGGAGTAGCACCGGCCGATGGTGTAGCCCAGAAAGTCGAACGTCTCTTCCGGCAACCGACACAAACGCGTCTTCTTCTCGTTCACCGTCAACTTCAGTTTGGACATCATGTTCCGCATCTCGGTCATCGCCTTCTCGGCGCTGCCGCGACAACAGATCACGAAGTCATCCGCGTAGTTGACCAGGCGAGCGCCAAGGCGCTGTTCGTGTCCGAGCTCCTTCCAGCCCAGAATGAAACGACGCATGTAGAGGTTGGCGAGCAGCGGCGAGATCGGGGAGCCCTGCGGCGTTCCCCGGCTCTCGTCCTTGTTGCGGGTCGTTCGGTGTTTGCGTCCCCGCTCATCGGTCTCCTCAACTGGCATCTCCAGCCACTCCTCGAGCAGATGGAGCATGTGCCGATCGCTGATGCGACGAGCCAGCGACTTCACAAGTTCGCTGTGAGGGATGCTGTCGAAGTAGCCGCTCAAATCCGCGTCCACCACCTCCGTATGCCCCGTGTTCACCAAGGCGTGGACCGCTTTGACGGCATCCAGCGCGCTGCGGTCCGGTCGGTACGCGTGTTGCTCCGGTTGCAGATCGACCTCGAATATCGGTTCGAGAATCAGCACTGCCGCCATCTGCACCACGCGATCTCGGATCGTTGGAATGCCCAACGGCCGTTGCTTCCCGTCCGGCTTCGGTATCCAAACTCGCCGGACTGGTTGCGGTTGGTACGTCTTCTTTTTGAGTTCCTCCGCCAGTTCACCCAGCCACTTCTCTTCGCCATACTTCTCGATGTCTTCGAACGTCTGCCCATCCACGCCCGGAGCGCCCCGGTTCTCCCGGCAACGCGCCAACGCATGTCCGAGCACATCGACACGATACACCTTGTCGTAAAGCGCGTAGAAGCGATACGTGGGTGCTCTCTTCGCTTTGGCCTGCAACGCCTCCTGCAGCTTCTTAACCGTTAATGTGGGTACTAGACTCATCATCAATCCACCGGCTCTGGGCCGCTTCGGACGTCGACCTTGAACTGAGGCCCCTTCCCTCCACCGGCGTTACCCGGCTTCGACGGTACTACGAACCTCTCCGTCACCCCACACGGCCCGGCCTGTCCCTCGCGGGCATCCGGTTGGCGGTCACGCACCGCCACCGCTGGGGCTTCCCGTGTTCCGTGTTTCTCCTATGCCTGCGTGCCGTCGCCACTACCCCGGCGGGACCACTGGGTGCTTGCATCGTTCGCTACCCCAATGACTTTGGCCTTCCCCGTTATTCAGGCGGGTCGGCTCCCACATCACCCGTTTCGAGGCCTGCTCAGCGTTCACTCACGTTACGGCCCACAGACTCGCGGAGTCGCCAAAGCGACCCTTTCCATCGAAGGCTCTGGCAATTTCGTTACCTCCACTGCCACTCCGATTGCTACCGGCTAGAACGATAGTTGCCGGGCGGGACTTTCTCCCGCTGAAGAAACACGACTTCACGGCGCACTGAATAA
>JANPDX010000279.1:0-5236 GCA_031431695.1 Dehalococcoidia bacterium | reverse complement strand
AGCCTACAAAATCATGCCCGGCCTCTGGGGCATGGGGCAGATGATGTTCACCAAATACATTGTGGTGGTGGACGACGACGAGAACGTGCACAACACCAGCGAAGTCCTCTTCCGCCTCTGCGCCAACACCGACCCGCAACGCGACAGCATCTTCACCAAAGGCCCGTCCGACGTGCTCGACCACGCCACCAGCGAAATCGCCAGCGGCAGCAAACTCGGCCTCGACGCGACGAAGAAAATTCCGGGCGAAGGTTTCAAACGCTCCTGGCCGCCGCTCATCAAGATGGATGCGGCGGTGAAGGCGAAGGTGGAAAAACTGCTTCGACGAGCGGCCAGTCCTGAACGGCCCGATCACCGGCCGTTAACCTGAGTCCAAGGCTAGTCCGCGCGGCGCAACTCGAAGCGCGACCGTTCCTCTTCGTTGAGTTTCCGGAACACCGCGGCACGCGCCCGGGTGATGACTGCTTCGGGTGTACGATCCGGCCAGCGTTGAATCCGCCCATCGATGCGCGTGAGTACGTGGTGGCTGTCAAGAGTGAAGGCAATGGCCTCTATAGGACCAGGGTAGTGGGCCGCCACGTTCGCGTCGGGGAGCGAAAACTCAGTCGCTCCATTCTCCTCAACTGCCACCACCGCCGAGCGGTCGGGGGCGAACACAAAAGACGAAGCGGCGGTGTTGCCTAGCTCGATCCTTTCTCCAGTTCTCGGATTGAACACGAAACAGGCGAACGAGGTCGCCGCTCCAATGAAGTTCCCATCAGCCGAGAAGGCGACCGATCGAGCCCCAATGTGAATTCCGGCCTGCCCCGTCTCAACGGTCCACAGTTTCGAGCGTCCTCCGCCAAGTGACCCGCTGGCGAGCGCCGTTCCATCGTGGTTGAGTGAGACCGAGGAGTAAACGTCACCCTCCTCGTCGCTGTGGCGACCGAACTCCGTCACCAAACCTGCGGTGGATACGTCGAAGATGGCCAACCTAGTTCGCGAAGCCAGCGCCAGCCTGCGTCCATCTCCAGAGAACGACGCTGCCATGGCGGACCCCCACGGTAACAGGCGCTCGACTCCTGAAACAGTATCGAGCAGGCGCAGCGGCGAACCGGAGCAACGGATCCTGCCGCCAGGACCGCCGGCGAGGAGAGCACTGGGCCGAGGGATCTCGGGGATCAGCAACCATGAAACCTCGCCAAGCTCGGTTGCCTTGAGTTCGACTGGATGATCAACAGGGTCCGCGGCCCACACATCCAACGTGTCGCCTTCCAGATCGAGCAATCGGCTTGCGTAGGGACACGGAATAAGGTGGCTGAAGCGTGAAGGAGGGCTGATCGCGGCGGGGGCTTCCCCGAAGAGGCGGCGAATTTCCCCGGCTTCAGGCGGAACGAGTGGTACCAACCAGTCCTCAATCTCCCGGATGAGCCGCAGTTGGTCGCCTCGCATCTCAACTAGCAATTGAAGATTGTTACGCGCCAGATCCAACGAGACAACGGGCATTCCAACTTTGATCATTCGCCGCACCGCTCCGCTGGCCCCGTCGAGCCACACAACCCGAGTGTCCACCCCCACGAGGATGCTGGCCCCATCTCTCGACCACGCCATCGCGGTCACATCCCGTCCGGCGATGGGAACGGTCAAGCGCGATGCCGCTTCGCCCAAATGCCACACGGTGAGGTTCACAACCCCTGCAGGCCGCGGCGCTGTCGGACGCGTTGACGGGCGAACATCCTCGTTAGTCCCCAGGTCGGCGACGGCTACTCGTTGCCCGTCGTCAGCGATGGCCGCGCTGAGCGCCCGCCGATCGAAAGGCCCCACGCGTCCGACCAATCGGTGCAGGGCGAGAGTGCGACGCAGCGTAGCCACAACATCCGGCGTAATGGCGTACCCGTCGGCTGCGGCCAGTAAGTAAAGGAGCGCCAACTCGGAGTCGCTCGCTGGCAGATTTGCGCCGACCACACGATCGGCTAACATCTCGGACTCGCGCCGCAACGCTTCCTCTTCGGCCTGCGCCGACGCCGAGACGAACGCGAGCGCCTGCGGTCCCAAATCGCGCTGTAGTTGCACGAGTGTCCGGGCACGGGCCAGTCGCTCGCCGTGCCACCAGAGGGAGGGCGGTTTACCTTCGCGCTCCCATTCTGCCGAGTCCCGCTCGAGGCTGCGGCGTAGCCGCAGGTCAGCCGCGGCCGCTTTGATCGCCTCCACAAGACGCGGCCACGCGGAGAACAAGGTTTCGTGGACGACCCCAAGGACGGTGCCGTCATCGTCCGTGTCGCTTGTGATCAGACGCGCCTCGACGAAGGCAGCCGCAACGGCGGCAGCCATTGCGTCCAGATCGTCCCGACGACGACGGCGGCGGGTCGGTTTCCCTGTGTCATCCAGCGTGACAAAAGCAAGCAGTGCATTCATCACCTCAAGCTCAGTGCATCGGGCGGCTTTGATGGCGGCAGCCAACGCGTTCTCGGCCTGGCTGTTCACCGCGCCCTGCACCCCACCGATCCGCCAGTAGCGATCCACGCCGATGTGTTCACCCGCCTGAACGCCCTCGACGACCAACCTGGCGAGCGTGAAGGCCAGAAGCGGCAACGCCTCGCCAGTGCCAGTATCCTGAACCAAACGGCGCACCAAATCTTCCGCAAACGTGATGCCTGCTTTCCGGGCCGGCAGGCTGATTACTTCCTCGAGATTCTCCTGGCCAAGCGGAGGCAACCCAAAGGGGCGATGTCGGAGGGGTGCCGCCTCCGGTGCCTTTAGCAAATGAGTCAGGAACTCGGAACGCAGGGTTGCCACGACTACCACCGCGCCGTCGGGATTGGATGCCGCATCAGCCAAGACGGTCAGGAATCGGACTCGATCCGCATCCGACGCCCGCGTGAAGATTTCCTCCAACTGGTCCACGACCAGAAGCAGCCGCCGACATTCACCGGGAGCGGAGACGAGCAACTCCCTTGCTATCCCATCGAACTCTCCTGTCCCTTGGGACAGAATATCTGTCATCCTCTGCAGGTCCGGGGCCAGACCGACTTCCTTGCGGGCCCGAGCAAATTCCGCAGCCATCACGGCCATTGGATTCCGACCGGGCATGATGGGGCGTACCCGCCACCAACTGGCGTCGTCGAGCAACCGAGGAACCAACCCCGCTCTGACCAGCGAAGACTTGCCGCTACCGGATGCCCCGATAACAACGACCGCGCGAGGTTCGCGTTGCACGTCTCGGCTCCGCAAATCGGCCGCCAGCCGGGCGACTTGAGCGTCCCGACCAAAGAACATGGGCCGGTCGTCGGTGTCAAAGGCAGCCAAACCGGGGAAAGCTGGCCTGGTCGAATCCCAAGCCAGCCCGCCGGCCGCATCGAGGGTTGCCAACCGCTGGATGATCCGATCCATCGCAGTCTTGGCATCAGTCGCGTAATCGACCCCCTGACTTGGCTCAAGTAGCGGGTGGCGCACCCCGGCCTCGGCAGCGAGTGGGAGAAGCAGTCGCCCCTGGGCTTTGGCGATCGCGACTTCGGCAAAGCACCAACGCGAGTCGATGTGGTGTTGCGTGACGACGCAAATGACGGCATCGGCCCATTGCAGACGCTCGTACAGCGTCCGCTCCCATTCGGCACCGGGTTGGATGCCCGCTTCGGGATCGTGGTCTAGGAACAGATCGTGACGCGTTCCGATTTTCGCCCTAATGGCATCGGCCAACTCCCGGTCCTTACTCGAATGACTGAGAAAGACTTTCGCCATAAATATGCGCGAGGATACTACACACCGGCACCTTGACAAGCCGCGACGGAGTTTCGATAAATCAGCTCTGCCCATTTTCAACTTACCAATCGAACCACCGACTCTTCCCACTAACTGTGCAAGCCAAAGCAGACGCTGATGAAAATCAGCCAGCGCGCGGTTGAGTTCGACCGTCTGACGTGCTCGACCACGCTACCAGCGAAATCGCCAGCGGCGACAAACTCGGCATTGACGCGACGAAGAAATTGCCGGGCGAAGGATTCAGACGCCCCTGGCCGCCGTTAATCACAATGGACGAAGTCTCCCAAAGAAAATTGATGCGCTGTTCAGAGCAGACCGCAGTCGCTGACATGAGGCGTGACCGACGCTTAGGTTCGCATGGCGACGCCGGCCCCCACGGTGGTGAAGTACTCTAACGTCTTCGGGTCGTCGAATCGCACATAGCCTTTGAATTCTTCGACCAGCACTCCGATCGCGACGCCGATCGCTACGAACGCGCCGCGAGCCTCACCAAGGGCGAGCTTGCCGTCCACCCAGTCGATGCTTGCAGCCGCCCTGCCGCCGCCAGGCACCCCGTACATTGCGCGCGCCAGGCGGCCGAGCAACACCCGCATCGTTTCGATGTCGATCGGATGCGCACCCGCAGTCTCCACGAGCACGCGATAATTCGAGCGGAGCCGCTGCTCGACCTCGTGCAGGCCGTCTGCCGCCCGCGCCACGAGCCCTGCGTCCGCCGGCAGTCCGAGCAGTTGACGCTGGAATGGGCTCAGGCTCGCAATCCACTTATGCACGTTGAGCGACTCCAAGCCGCTCACTTGCCAGCTGCCGCGGCGCGCACCCTGCGTCTCGAGGTTAACATGCATCTGCCCCGAGGGCAGACCGAAGAAGTCCGCACCGTGCTCGAAGTCGCGGAAGCTCCCCATCATCGTAGCACCGATCGCGCTCAGCACATCGTGCGGCTGACCGCTCCTGGTTCGAGTCGACTCGTAGTCGACGAGATTCCATCCGTACCAGTCGACAACGTCTCCGTCCTCGAGGACGAGGGCACAGTCACACCGGGCTGATGGGTACACCAAGCCGTCGATACCCCACAGACGCAGCTCGCGCCCTACTGCCTGGGTCATCGAGTTGCCGCCCCGGTACTGACCCAGCATCACCAGCAAGAGCTCGAGGAACGAACGCACCGGCGGGAGCGGCACGTGAATGTTCAACCAGGCTTCCTGCGTGAACGTTTCGAAGAACCATGCCTGAACCGCTGGTAGCCTCAGGTCGACCACGTTTTGCAGCCGCACCGATCGGGTGCTGCACGGAACTTGGAAGAGAGTCGGTATCGGGCCGCGCGCCTTGACCAGTTCCTGCCAAGTGTCGGACATGAGGCGTTCGACGTCGGGTACGAAGAGGAGCAGGTACTGCCCCGGAGGAATCGTCATGCGGTACTTGTGGCTGACGGACGCTGCATCCTGCAGGTCGGTCATGTCGTCGATCATCACGACCCCTGTAGTGGCGGGATCTGTGTATG
>JANPDX010000278.1:0-7984 GCA_031431695.1 Dehalococcoidia bacterium | reverse complement strand
CCCACAACAGCGCCGAACCCGGCCCTGAAATTCCGCCTCCGGGCGGCCCAACTCGCGCGAGACGGCTTGTATTAGGCCGCTCGTTCGTGGATTGAAGCTGCAATCAGGTTGCCAGATGATCCGGCAGACGCCGGCCCTTCGCGGGGTGGCATTACAACTGCTTGTCAACACACTCCGTACCACGCATGCTGCCGGCGCCGCTGCCATTGCCGCTTGAGGGCTGCGCTCACGCAGGAGATCCGATGCCGACCAACGCCGATGTCGTCCACTGTTCGGATGGGACGCCGCTCGAATTTCATTGGAGCGACCCGAGTTAGCCTGCACTCTCGTTCCGCTTCAACGCTGAGCATTGGACCTATCCGGCTCCGAAGATGGACATCTGGCTCGACCCTATTGCTCCGGCTCGGACACAGTCAGCATTCGACGAGGCCGGCCTGCCGATACTCGTCGTGGTCCAGTTTGTTGGGCCGTTCCAGTACTTCGGCGTCCGGGAACCCGAGCTTGATCAACTTATGGCCAGCGTCGGCCAGCTTCTGGCCAGGTTTGGCTCGCCTCTGGGATTCTGGCGAGACTACTGCGAGCCGCGCGCTCGGCAAGCTGTCGCCGACCTGGAAGGGCCACTGCGCGGAGTTCCGCTCAGCGCGGTTGCCGCAACGTACGGCTACGGCATGGCGCTGACATTCACGTCGATCATACCGATCTTCGCAACGGCCATGCCTCTGCGCTTGTTGCTTGAGCAGCACTTCGGGCCGGAAGGCGCGCTCCTCGCGGATGAGGCTACGCAGGGCGGAATCAATGCTTCTCAAGCGGTGGACGCTCAGCTCGTGACCCTCGGTGCGCTTGCGCGCTCGCTACCTGAGGTTCGCCGAATCCTGGCCAACGAAGACGGCAGCGTTCGCCTCGCGGCCCTGAGGAGCGAGCCAACCGCGCAGTCGTTCCTGGCTCAATTCGATGCGCTCATCGCGGAACACGCCAGCCGTTCCTTCGGTTGGGAGCTCCTGCTTCCAACCTGGGGTGAAGATCCCGCGGCAGTGCTCGCCATGGTCGCTGCACACGTTCGCGCGGAGCCGTCGGGCGGCGTTGCGGAATCCAGCACGGCACTGCGCGATGCGGCGCGAGCACGAGTCAACGCCAGACTTACCGGCTCGGATCGCGCTCAGTTCGATCAGCTCGTTCACGTGCTCGAAGGCCTTGTCCCGATCCGCGAGGACCGCGCCTACTGGCAGATGCGTCTGGCCGGATCCGTGCGACTGCTACTCCTCGAGCGGGGTAGCGCGCTGGTGGAGGCCGGTCGCATCGAGCGCCCTGATGACATCTTCCACCTGGCGCCGGACGAATTCGAAAATGGGACTGCCGGTCTGCATGACCTCGTCACCGCCCGTCGCGCCGAGTGGAGCCGCTGCAGCACCCTCATACCACCGCCATTCATTGGCGCACCGCCGCCCCTTCCTCTGCCGGTCGCGGAGAGTGCTACTCGCCTCCGAGGATTCCCCGGCAGCCGTGGCGTTGTCACCGCTCGTGCTCGCATCGTCCAGTCCCCAGACGATATTGATCGCTTCGAGCCGGGCGACATCCTCGTCTGCCGCCTCACCACGCCTGCGTGGACTCCGTTGTTCAGCCTCGCAGGCGGCGTTGTAACCGAAACCGGCACCCCGCTCTCACACCCGGCAATCACCGCCCGCGAGTACGGGATTCCTTGCGTCCTCAGCGTGAAAGGCGCGACCACGCTCATCGTCGACGGCGCTTTCGTCACGGTGGATGGCGTCGAGGGAACCGTGACGCTTGTCGACCATGTGTAGTTCCAGGAGCCGGTTAGCCGCCCTTGAGTTTGCGCCCGAGCCAACGCACGGGGTCGTAGTAGCGGTCGGCAACGCGTTCCTTTAGGGGAATGATGGCGTTATCGGTGATGTGGATGTCCTCCGGGCAGACCTCGGTGCAGCATTTCGTGATGTTGCAATAGCCAATGCCGGCATCCTTCTTCGCGAGTTCAAGCCGATCCACCGTGTCGAGCGGGTGCATGTCCAGTTCCGCCAGCCGCACGAAGAAGCGGGGGCCGGCGAAGTTCGGCTTGTTCTCTGGGTGATCGCGGATGACATGGCAGACGTTCTGACAGAGGAAGCATTCGATGCACTTGCGGAACTCCTGCCCGCGATCGATGTCTTCCTGCATCATCCGGTAGGTGCCGTCCGCGTCCGGGGGCCGGGGCTTGAATGCGGGAATAGTCTTGGCGACTTCGTAGTTAAACGAAACGTCCGTGACGAGGTCGCGGATGAGTGGCCACGTCTTCATCGGCGCGACCGTGATGGTTTCACCTTCTTCGTACAGGTTCATCCGGGTCATGCACATGAGCCTGGGCTTGCCGTTCACTTCGGCGCTGCACGAGCCGCATTTGCCGGCCTTGCAGTTCCAGCGGACAGCCATGTCAGGCGCCTGGGTCGCCTGAATGGTGTGGATGACGTCGAGGACGACCTGGCCTTCCTCGGCCTCAACAATGTACTCGCGGTACTCGCCCCCACCGCCGTCGCCTCGGAATACGCGCATCGTGACGCTTGCCATCAGTGGGCCTCCTCGAAGAGTTGCTGGAGTTCCGCCGGCATCTGTGGGAGCGGTTCCGTGGTCAATTCCATCTGGCCGTCCGAGGCCTGGCGGACGACAACGTTGACCTTTGCCCATTCAGGGTCCGGGTCCGGGAAGTCCTCGCGGGTGTGGCCGCCGCGGCTTTCCTTGCGCAATCCGGCCGCTCGGGCGATAGCCTCGGAGACGGTGAGCATGGACTTAAGGTCCATCGCGAGGTGCCAGCCCGGGTTGTACTGGCGGTGGCCCTCTACGCCAGCCCGCGTGGCGCGCTCGGCGTAGCCGGCAAGCTGGGCGCGGGCCTCATCGAGCTCGGCCTTCGTACGAATGATGCCCACCAGGGTGTGCATCGTATCCTGGAGGTCCTTCTGGATGGTGTAAGGATTCTCCTGGTCGCGGCGGTCGAAGTAGCCAAGCATTTCCGCCGCCGCTCCATCGGCCTGAGCCTGATCGATGGCTGGCGTGCTGGCCAAACTGTTCGCGTAGGCGGCGGCTCCTATTCCTGCCCGCCGGCCGAACACGATCAGGTCAGACAGGGAGTTTCCGCCGAGGCGGTTCGCGCCATGCATACCGCCCGCGCACTCGCCGGCGGCAAACAGGCCGGGCACCGTTGATGCCGCGGTGTCAGCTTCGACTCGGATGCCGCCCATGATGTAGTGCATCGTCGGCCCCACTTCCATGGGTACCGCGGTGATATCGACATCAGCCAACTGTTTGAACTGGTGGTACATGCTGGGCAGCCGCCGCTTGATGTATTCGGGACTGCGGCGGCTCGCGATATCGAGGAAGACGCCGCCATGAGGGCTGCCGCGCCCGGCCTTCACTTCGGTGTTGATGGCGCGGGCCACCTCGTCGCGGGGGAGCAGGTTCGGTGTCCGGCGGTTGTTCCGTTTGTCTTCGTACCAGCGTTCCGCTTCGTCGATGTTATCGGCCGTTTCGGCGGCGAAGTATGGGGTGATGTAGTTGAACATGAATTGTTCGCCGTCAGAGTTCTTGAGCGTCCCGCCGTCGCCACGGACACCCTCCGTGACGAGGATGCCCCGGACGCTTGGCGGCCAGACCATGCCGGTCGGGTGGAACTGGACGCACTCCATATCGATGAGGTCGGCGCCTGCCCAATAGGCGAGCGAATGGCCGTCACCGGTGTATTCCCAGGAGTTCGACGTGATCTTGAAGGCTTTGCCGACGCCGCCCGTAGCCAACACCACGGCCTTAGCCCCGAAGAGGACGAGCTTGCCGCTCTCGCGCCAGTAGCCGACCGCTCCCGATACCCGATCTCCGTCCTTCAGGAGCTTCTGGATCGTGCATTCCATGAACACATCGATGCCGTTGTGGACGGCGTGCTGCTGGAGGGTGCGGATCATTTCAAGGCCAGTGCGGTCGCCAACGTGGGCGAGGCGCGCATAGCGGTGACCACCGAAGTCGCGCTGGAGGATACGGCCGTCGCTCGTCCGGTCGAAGAGTGCGCCCCACTGTTCGAGTTCTAGTACCCGGTCAGGCGCTTCCTGGGCATGGAGTTGGGCCATCCGCCAGTTATTCAGCATCTTGCCGCCGCGCATGGTGTCGCGGAAATGGACCTTCCAGTTGTCCTCCGGATAGACGTTTCCGAGTGCGGCGGCGATTCCGCCTTCGGCCATGACGGTGTGCGCCTTGCCGAGCAGCGACTTGCAGATGAGCGCCGTGCGGGCGCCCTGCGCGGACGCTTCGATGGCGGCCCGGAGCCCGGCGCCGCCGGCGCCGATAACGATTACGTCGTAGTCGTGGCGTTCGAACTCAGCCATCTAGAAGCCCTTCCATGTGTTCAGATCGGTTATCACGCCGTTCGCCACAAGGCGGACATAAAGGTCGACTCCAACGATGACCACCAGGCTGGACCACGCCCAACTCCGGTGGCGCGTGTTCCAGAGCGAGACATAATCCCAAGCCCGCTTGCGCGTCCGCGTCCATTTGGTGCAACTGAAGCAATTCAGCCCGCCGCCCACAAAGTGGCGCAGTGAGTGGCACGAGAGCGTGTACATCATCAGCAAGAACGCGTTGAGGCAGAGAAGGATAGACCCGACGCCGATGCCAAAGCCCTGTTCGAGGCCTTCCGCTTCGCCGTGCGTGTTGTAGAAGCTGTGGAATGCCCCGTACCAGAGGATCGGAATGAAGAGCGCTGCCACGTACATGAACATGCGATGCAGGTTCTGGATGATGAACGGCAGCCGTGATTCGCCTTTGTACGAGGCCGCAACGTCGCCGACGGCGCAGGCCGGGGGGCTCAGGAAGTAGGAACGATAGTACGCGCGGCGGTAGTAGTAGCAGGTCGCCCGAAACGGTACGGGCCCGAGCAGCACGACGAACGCAGGTGAAATAAACCAGCTCTTGCTTTCGAGGAAGCCGAATTTCGGCTCGTAGACGGGAGAAAGGTAAGGGCCGATTTCGTACGCCCAGTTGTCGAGAAAGATGCTGATGGTCAACCAGCCGAAGAAGGTGCCGATGCTGGCGGCGACGAGCGCCGGCTCGAACCACCACCGGTCGGTGCGCAGCGTCGAACGGAAGCCGCGACGATGGGGCGCCGCGATTGCCTGGGCCATGTGATCCCCCTGAACAAACGGCGCGGTAGCTCTCGGCGCCCGGCCAGATGGTACTCCAGTGCTTAATGTGACTCAAACCAACGCCATGCATCAGTGCTATAGAAGGCGCCGCCAGTTAGACGTTCAGAGAACGCTGCCAGCGGAGGATCCCGATGACCGACTTCGCATCGCAGATTTCGCCCGATTCGATTGCCGCAAGCGCTTCCGCGGGTGTCCGGATTTCGACCTCGATGTCCTCGTCGTCGTCGGCAGCGAGCCGCGCCGGTTCGAGTTGGCTGCAAACATAGAGATGGATGTACTCAGTGGTGTAGCCGGGCGCGACGAAGAAGCCGCCGAGCGGTTCAATGCGGCCCGGCCGGTGTCCGATTTCTTCCTGGAGTTCGCGGGAAACGGCGGTCAGCGGTTGTTCGCCGGGCTCAAGGGTGCCCGCCGGGATTTCGAGAAGGCGTCTGCCGGCGGCATGGCGGTACTGGGTCACGAGCAGCAAGTTCCCGTTGTCATCGACCGGGACCATGCAAACGGCGCCCGGGTGGCGAATCGTCTCGCGGTGGGCGATAACGCCGCCATCCATCTCGATGGTGTCCAGCGACACGTTGAAGAGACGGCCGCGATAGGCGGTTTCGGTGGAGAGCAGGCGAGGATCAGTCATGGGGTGATTGTGGATTTCGGATTGCGGGTTGTCGATTGACGGTGGCAGCGGCGCTGGCCGAACTTGAAGCAGATGGCGCTCACTCCGTTTGGCAAGACGTGTAAACTTTCTGGATGGAAACCGTGAGGTTAGAAATTGAAGTGCCCACTGAGGTCGGACGCGTGCTCTGCGAGGCGGCGCGGACGCGCGGCGAATCGATGAGTGACTGGCTCGCGCGGATCGCCGTTGGAGCGCTGACTCCGGAAGAGGAGGCGGAGTACAGGCGTGGCTGGGCGGAAGCTGCGTTGGCTTCGTACGAGGCGGAGCACGGGGCCATCACGAGGACTGAGGTCGAGGCGGTCAGGCGCATGTGGCAGGCCTGACCTTCGATTCGGGCTTCCTGATCGCCATTGATCGTGACGAACGAGCGGCTTGGACCTTCTTTCGTTCCGCTGTGGATCTCAGGCTCCACCTCACCGTGCCGGCTCCGGTGGTCGCCCAATCGTGGCGAGGCGCCCGAAACGCGCGCATGCGGATGTTCTTGCGGTCCGTGGTGATCGACGATCTCGACGAGGAGGCCGCCAAACGGACAGGTGAGTTGCTCGGTGCGTCTCCGTTCAGGAGACGTAGTGGACGCGTTTCTCGTGCTCGGTGCATCGCTCCGGGGCGATCGGATCGTCACTGGCGATGTGGCTGACATTCGGCGCCTTGAGTCGCACGTCCAGGGACTCGGCCCGACGATCGATCTCAACTCGCTCCCTCGCCTTTAGTGCGCCCGCCCCAGGCACTCCCACACGCGTTTCGGATCGTCGTACCGGTAGATGGTCTTGTGTTCGAGACGCTCGATTTCGAACAACCCGGCAATCGCTCCCCGCACGGCTTCCTCGTCGAAGAATCGCTTGGTCTCGGAGAAGAGCGATGATGGTGTTCGGAAGAAATTCGGTTCGAGTTCCTCGCCCTCGCCGACGCCGTGGGCGAAGTCGTCCGTGGCATTGACGCGTAACAAGAATGGTGACCCCGGCTTCAGCACACGCCGAATCTCAGCGAACGCTGCCCGAGTCTCCGCCCAGGGCAGGTAGTGCAGCGCCAACGATGAGAGCGCCGAGTCGAAGGCGCCATCGCGGAACGGCAGGGGCGTGGCCAGGTCGGCGCGCAACAGTTGTGCCCCTGGAGCTGTAGTCCGGGCGCGGGTCAGGTCCGCCCGATCGAAGGCGGTGATTTCGAAGCCGCGTACGAGGAGGGCGGCCGCATCCCCACCAGGCCCGCAGCCGATTTCTAGCACCCTCGGCCCGAGGCTTCGCATCCGGGGTAGAAACGGAAGCAGCCAGTCGCTGTCTTTCGGCAGCGGCCGGCTTCCCTGCTCCCACGCGTTAGTTCCCACGTGGCAAGCGTACTCCCCTCTCCCGTCCTTTCGTAGAAGGAGGAGAGGGGTCGGGGGGTGAGGGCCTAATCCAGGTAGTCTTTGAGCTTCTTGCTTCTGCTGGGGTGCCGAAGCTTACGGAGCGCCTTCGCCTCGATCTGGCGGATTCGCTCTCGCGTGACGCCGAACTCGCGCCCGACCTCTTCGAGTGTCCGGCTGCGGCCGTCTTCCAGGCCGAAACGAAGCTGGAGGACGCGGCGCTCGCGGCTGGTCAGGCTGGCGAGGACGTCTTCCACCTGCTCGCGGAGGAGCTGCTGGCTGGCGGCTTCGGCCGGCGCGAGTGCCGTTGGGTCTTCGAGGAAGTCACCGAGGTGGCTGTCCTCTTCCTCGCCAATCGGCGTCTCGAGCGAGACCGGTTCCTGCGAGACCTTCTGGATTTCGCGGATGCGTTCCGGTGTATAGGCCGCGGACTGATCCGGCTTGCCGGATTCGGTCATCCCACGCGCAATCTCTTCGCTCGTTGGCTCGCGGCCATACTCCTGCACCAGGCGCCGGCTCACGCGGACGAGCTTGTTGATGGTCTCCACCATGTGCACCGGGATACGAATCGTGCGGGCCTGGTCGGCGATGGCACGGGTGATGGCCTGGCGAATCCACCAGGTCGCGTACGTCGAGAACTTGAAGCCCTTGCGGTAGTCGAACTTCTCGACTGCGCGAATCAGGCCGATGTTGCCCTCCTGGATCAGGTCCAGGAGCGACATTCCGCGACCGATGTACTTCTTGGCGACGGACACCACGAGGCGCAGGTTGGCCTCGGTGAGGCGGCGTGTGGCTTTCTGGCCGTTC
>JANPDX010000277.1:0-1506 GCA_031431695.1 Dehalococcoidia bacterium | reverse complement strand
GATGGCAAGTGGTACGTGCAGCGGAAGATCGACCGGACGAACTTCATCGAGAAGCCGGCCAGCGACGAGGAAATCGAGCAGGCCAAGGCAGACGCCCGTGCCGCGCTTGCCGTGTTCGATGAACCCGTGAAGGCGGCGAAGCCCGCGAAAGTCGCCAAGCCCGCGAAAGCGCCCGCTAAAAAGGCCAAGGCCAAGAAATGAACCTGCGCGAGATTCTATCCGCGGTGCTCGGCGAGGCTGGATTCCTCGTACCTGATGCCTTCGTCGGCTCGAATAGCCCCGACGATGTGCAGATGGTCTACCTCGCGAACCGGGCTAGTTCCTTCCTGCTCGAAAAGGGATTCCAGCGCCTGCACAAGCGCAGCTCGATCACGCTGACCACGGCGACGAGCTATGACTTGCCGAACGACTTCCTCGAACTGGTGCCCGATACAGCGCGGGTCAATGGCCGAATCGACACGCTGAACCTGCCGACGTCCGCACCCTTGTGGGCCTATTTGCAGGCCAGCACGGCGGCGAGCAATTACATCGTCAAGGCGCGGATTCTCGACAACAAATTGAACGTGTTTTCGCCATCCCCCGGCGATGTTGTTTCGTTCGAGTACGTGAGCAAATATCCGGTACTCGGTGCCGATGGCGTGACGTATCAGCAGCGGTTCCTGGCTGACCTTGATTCGTGGCTGCTCGATGATGACCTGATCGTGCTTGAGGTGCGCTGGCGTTTCGAGCGGGCCAAGGGCTTGCCGGATTGGCAGGCGACGGCGGCGGAAGCGCAGCAGTATCGTAACTCGGTTATGGGCCGCGATAGCTCCTCGCAGACGATCCTGTCGAATGACGGGCCGTTCGATCCCGCGCCTTATACGAACCTCTGGGTCGCCTGATGCCCGCTGCCTCGATTCCCGCTCCCACCGGAGGATGGAACGCACGAGACGCTAGAGATCACATGGATCAGACCGACGCCGTCGTGCTCGATAACGTCATCCCCCGCGCCGGCTACTGCGAAACGCGCCGTGGCTACACGGGCCACGCGACGGGCCTGGGCGGCACGGTCGAATCGCTGATCGCCTTCCGCGGCGCGGCGTCGAATAAGCTGGTCGGCGCGGCCAATGCGAACCTGTGGGATGTTACGTCAGCCGGCGCGGCGGTCAGCCTGAAGTCTGGTCTGGCGAACAATCTCTGGAACTACACGCACCACTCTAACCGGGCAATCCTGTGCAACGGGGCGGATACGCCGCAGATTTACGACGGCACGACGATGGCGAACGCTGTCATCACTGGCGTCACCGCCTCGACCTTGTGGGGCGTCAATAACTACAAGGGCCGCCTGTTCTACTGGGCCAAGAACTCGCAGTCGTTCTGGTACGCGGCGGCGAATAGCTATCAGGGCGCGTTGACCGAGTTCAAGCTCGAGCGCATCGCCCGGCAGGGCGGCTATCTGGTGCAGATGCTTACCTGGACTCATTATTACGACCGTAATCAGTGAGTGCTTCCTCGGCTGCCTGGGCC
>JANPDX010000276.1:0-2109 GCA_031431695.1 Dehalococcoidia bacterium | reverse complement strand
GACTACGTGAGCGGCATGACCGACAGGTTCGCGATTCGGCTCGCGGCAGAGTTGGGCTGCGACGATGCCCGCGGTTGGCGGGCAGGCTAAGGCCGGGTTAATTATTGGTGGACCGGCAGTTATGTCGGCTCCGTTCTTGTTGCTGGTAGATCCCCTCACCCAGATACTCGGTTCACCCGCCCTATGAGTGATCGTTACGACCCACGGTATCCTGAGGATGAGCCTGTCATCGGTGGCTCGTTTTCGCCCCCTTCTGCTCCGCCGATGGCGCCTGGCTATATCGGCGCCCCGCCCGAGGACGCGCTGTTCGCAGACCCCGAGACGGGCTACGCCGACTACGAAGACGGCTACTACGACGAAGACGAGGAGTACGACTATTACGGCTCCGAAGGCGACGAACAGCCCGCACGGCAACCCATGTTCTACGTATTTATTGCGATGGCAGCCTTGGTCGGCGGGATTGTCATCTTCTTGCTCTTCTCACTCGTCAACAGCGGCGGCAGGACGGACGGTACGCCTGCCAGCGGAGGAGGCGACACCAGGTTCGACGTCCGCATAGATTCGCCGCCCAAGGACAAAAGGGTGGAAATTGGGAAGACTGAGGACGTGAGCGTCCAGGCGACCGCTTCCGAGCCCATCGGCCGTTTCGAGTTGTTCGTCGGCGACAGGCTCACCGATTCCGTGGACATCACAGAAACGCCCGTGGACAACAAGTACCGGGCGATCTTGCGCCTCAACCTCCCTGTCAAAGGCAACTACGACATCTTCGTGCGGGTCACAACCTCCAACGGTGCGACGAAGGATTCCAGCAAGGTCCGCGTCATTGCTATCGAGCCGGTTGGCGAGCGTCCGCAAACCATCAAGGGCAAGGTTGTGGCCGACACCACGCTTCGCACCGGGCCGGGAGACCAGTATTCGGAGTCCGGGACGCTGAAGGGTGGCCAGGAAGTCACGATCCTTGGCAAGAGCAAGGCTATCGATTGGCTGCTTATCGACTCGGCGCAGGGACAGCGATGGGCCAGGCGGAACGCGATCGACCCGCTCGATTCACTGGATCTCGTACCGATTCGCGACGTTACTCCAACGCCCGCCCCCACCCAGCAACCGACCAATACCGCCGTCCCGTCGGCTTCCCCTTCGGCAAGCGTCAGCCCTTCTCCAAACCCAAATTCGCCCGACTTCGTTCCCTTGAACGCAGTGCTCAATGAAGACGGATCGATCCTACGGGTCACTGTGCAAAATGTGAGCAACACCGCCTATAACGGCCCACTCGTCATTTCCGTTGGCAAGGGTGTCCCCGCGAGCGAGATAGCGTTTGACGCAAAGCTGGCCGCGAACGGTGGATCGGCCACGTTCAACTTCCCACTTGCCCCCCCAGTATCGGGTGGGACCGCGGACGTCACGGTCGACCCAAAGAACGCCATCAAAGAACTTCGCGAAGACAACAACGGGGCGACTTTCGTACTTTCCGCACCGGAAGACGCCCCGAAAATCGTAATTCAGGCCCCAACCGTGGCTGCCACCGTCTCCATCGTTATCCAAAACACGGGCGGCCCAATGGCCACGACGACCGTGACCGTCAGAGTCAAAGTAGGAAACTCCACAGCGGCCCAAGAACAGACCATTTCGTTGGCGAAGGGCCAGACGGCTACGTTCACGGTTAGTAAACCTGGAACGGGCCAGGCAACCGCCGAGGTCGTCATCAACAACCAAATCGTTGCCAGCACCACCTTCACCATCGCCCCATGACGTAACTGCGCGAGGTCGGTTCAGTTGTGCCATCAGGGCGTCATCTGTCGTCGCCTTCGGCGGTAGGATGAGCCCGTGGATGTTGTTGAAGCGATCAAGCGGCAAATCGATCTGGCTGAGTACGTCGGGCGGATCACTCCACTGCAGAAGTCTGGCCGGAGCCTCAAAGGCCTTTGCCCGTTCCACACCGAAAAGACTGCTTCGTTTTACGTGTTTCCCGAGCGAGGCAACTGGCGCTGCTTCGGCAGTTGCGGCGAAGGCGGTGACCTTTTCACGTTCGTTCAGAAGCGCGAGAACACCGATTTCCGAGGGGCACTACGCGTACTCGCCGCGGAAGCCGGGGTCGAGCTCACACCTGAG
>JANPDX010000275.1:0-7923 GCA_031431695.1 Dehalococcoidia bacterium | reverse complement strand
ACTCTACACACGGGCGAACGAAGAAATTGCAGTCTCCGCCGAACACCTCGGGTTCTTGTCCGAGGTCGAGGCAGGCTCGAACTCCTGGGTTGTGCACGGCTCCCGCACGACCACCGGCAAGCCCGTCCTCTGTAACGACTCCCATCGCGCCCTTGATGTGCCCAACGCCTACTGGCAGGTTCACGTTTCCTGCCCCGTCTTCAACGTTGCGGGCGCCACATTCGCCGGTTTCCCCGGGTTCCCACACTTCGGCTTCAACGGCGCCGTCGGCTGGAACATCACGCATACCCAGGCCGATTACCAGGACCTGTTCGTCGAAAAATTCGAGGGGCCGGCCGGTGAACGCTACCTTGCCGAAGACGGATGGCGCGAAGCCACGCGCGCGACGCACACGATCGACGTACGCGGCGCCGATCCCGTAAGTGTCGAAACCTGGGCCACCCGCCACGGGCCCATCGTCCATGGCGACCCGCGAACCGGCATGGCGATCGCTCTCCGCTACACAGCGAACGTGGGAGGCAAGCGGCCATTCGATGGCCTCCGCGCGACCCTGGTTGCCGCCAGCGTCGCGGAACTCTTCGAGGCGCAACGCACGTGGGTGGACCCCGTGAACAACCTCGTCGCGGCCGATACCGCCGGAAACGCTGGCTTCATGGTCCGCGGGGAACTGCCGGTTCGTGCGTCGAACGCCGGGCGGCGCCTGCCAGTGCCCGGCTGGACTGGCGAACACGAATGGCTGGGCACTGTGCCCTTCGAACAAATGCCGCGGACGATCAATCCGCCGGAAGGGTTCGTCGCGACCTCCAACCAGCGCGTTCTCCGGGGCGATGAGCCCTACATCAGCGCTTACTTCGCCTCGCCCGCGCGGGCCGATCGACTGGTGGAATTGCTCGGCAACCGAGACCTGCTCACGCCCGAGATGATCGCCGGCTTCCAGGACGACCAGGTCTCCCGCCCGGCCCGCATCTGGGGCACGTTGCTGGCCGCGCAGGGCCCGTTCAGGGGAGTAGCAGAGGACGCCCGACGGATGCTCGCAGGGTTCGATGGCAACCTCTTGCCGCAGCGCGCCGAGCCGCTGCTCTACGCGTACTTCCGCCGCTCGCTCATGCGTGGTCTCTTCGCTCCACTCGTCGGTGAGAGCACGTGGGACTGGCTCACATCGGCCGCGAATCCCGGCCTGGTACGCATCCTCGGTGCGTTGCTGGCCGAAGTCGTTGGGCACTTACACGAGGGAGTTCAACCGCCACTTGGCCGAGCCTGGGCTGAAGTCCTCGCACCGGCCCTGAAAACAGGCTGGGAGCAGACGGTCGCGTTAGCCGGACCAGATCCGGCGAAGTGGCGCTGGGCTGACTACCACGCGACGGGCAGCCGTAACCCGTTGAGTTCCGAATTCCCCGATGCCCGGCTCGACCCGCCCCGGATCGGTATCGGTGGCGACGGCGACACCTTGAAGAACGCCAGCTACGGAATCAGTGGCCGAAACGACTTCACCCTGGCTTCGGTATCGGTCTATCGCCAGGTCATCGATTTCGCCGATCCCGGCAACGCCTCGTTTATCGTCCCCGGCGGCACATCTGGCGATTCGCGCTCGGCTCATTTTGCCGACCAGCTACCGCTTTGGGCTGACTGCCGGCGTATCCCGATGAGCAGACTACCAGCGCAAGCCGCGGGCGCCGCCGTCGAAGTGGACATCCTGGAACCCTGAAGCGCATCTGGTGCTAGACGTTGAACAGGATGTTCACGATGTCGCCGTCCTGCACGATGTAGGCCTTTCCTTCGGTACGAAGCAAGCCGCGCTTCTTCGCTTCTGCTTCGGACCCGCAGGCGACCAGGTCCTCGAACCGGATCACTTCCGCCCGAATGAACCCGCGTTGAAGGTCGCTGTGGATCTTTCCGGCCGCCACCGGGGCGCTTGCGCCGCGTTCCACCGTCCACGCCCGGCACTCGTCTGGCCCTGCCGTCAGGAAGCTAATCAGGCCCAATAGCCCGTAGCTCAGACGCACGGCGCCCGCCATCCCGCTTTCGGTGACACCCGCCGAGGCCCGGAACTCTGCCGCTTCTTCGTCGCTCAATTCGTTCAAGTCCATTTCGAACTGGCCGCAGAACACAGCTACATCACGGCCCGTGGCCCGGTACTTTGCCTGGAACTCCGCTTCGAGCGCGGCCCGTTGTGCCATTTGGTCCTCGCCGATGTTAACCACCAGCATGAGCGGCTTCTGCGTGAGGAACTGCGAACCCTCGAGCAGCTTGTGGTCTTCGTCGCTGAGCGCTTGTTCGCGGAGCGGCCTGTCGTTTTCCAGCCCGGTCTTGAGCCGTGTCAGCAACTCCTTGAGCCGCAGCATCTGGTCCCGTTCGCCCGCTTTTACCGAGCGCATTTCTGTTTCGAGCCGCTGCAACCGCCGTTCAATGATCGCAAGGTCAGCAAACGCAAGTTCCAGGTCCATGGTTACGATGTCGCGATCCGCGTCGATGGTCACTTCTGGATGCGGAACAGCGTCATCTTCGAACGCCCGCACGACGTGAATCAGCGCGTCTGTCCGTGCCACGTCCTGGATGAACTTACCGGCCGGACCCTCGCCCTTACCAAAGCTTTCCCCGGCGGCCGGAAAGTCGACGTACTGGATGGTCGCGTAGGCGACTTTCTTCGGCTTGTAGAGTTCGGCCAGCTTATCGACGCGGCTATCAGGCACGTTCACCACGCCAACGTTCGGCTGGCTGGAAGAACTGTAGGCGCCAACCTGGGCGCTGCCGCGCGTAACCGCGTTGAATATCGTGGTCTTTCCGGACCGCGCGAGACCGATAATGCCGAGTTGCATCCCTACAGATTGCGGCGAGAGCGGCCAACGGCCAACGTCCGCGACGAGCGATTATCCTTAGGCTTGCAGTAACTATTAGTTAGACGTTGCTTGACTCAACGTTGCTCCGGTCATCAAAATTCACGATTCGCGCCCGCCCGCCGGGCAGCTTTGGGATGGATGACAGGATATGGGGCAGTATATCGCCAAGCGCGTTCTGGCCTCGCTGTTGGTGCTGCTGATCATCAGTGTCCTTGTTTTCACTGCGGTTCGCGCCATCCCCGGCGATGTCTGCCGCATAGTGTTGGCGTCGCCCGATGTGGACGAGGCGCAATGTAACGCCGTTCGGGATGACCTTGGCCTTGACGAGCCGGTCGTGACCCAGTACCTGAAATACATGGGCGGTCTTGCCCGAGGCGACTGGGGAACCACGTTGATTTCGAAGCGTGATGTCTGGACGGAGATCAGGACCCGCATTCCGCTAACCATCGAATTGACCGTCCTGGCTACGGGGTTTGGCATCCTCGTCGCCCTACCGATTGGCATCATCTCAGCCTTGCGCCAGGATTCCATGACTGACCTCGTGTTACGCGTCCTTTCCATTGGGTGGCTGAGCATCCCATCGTTCTGGCTCGGCACCATGCTGCTCGTCTTCCCGGCCAAGTGGTGGGGGTATGGACCGCCGGTTGGATATGTCGATATTTGGGATGACCCCCTCAAGAACCTCCAACAGTTGTATATTCCGGCGTTCGCGCTGGGGCTCACACTCAGCGCCAGCCTCGCTCGTATCACGCGATCGGCCATGCTTGAAGTGTTACGTCAGGACTACATCCGCACGGCGCGATCGAAGGGCCTGCGTGATCGCGTCGTAGTTGTGAGGCACGCGCTGAAAAATGCGATGATCCCGGTCATCACGCTCTTCGGGCTCCAAGTAGGCGTCCTGCTTGGTGGGACGGTCGTGCTCGAAGGCATCTTCAGTCTTCCCGGACTGGGGCTGCTTACGTTCAATTCGGTGCTCATCAAAGACTATCCGCAGGTCCAGGGACTTGTCCTGTTCTTCGCGTTCGTGCTTGTGAGTATCAACCTGCTGGTGGACCTGAGTTACGCATGGTTCGACCCGCGGATCAGGTACTCCTGATGGCCGCTACGCAGGCCGCAAGCCAGCGAGTCGCCATGCCGGAACTTCGCCGGCGCCGCTCGGCTACGTCCCGGCTCTGGCGCACCGCTAAGGGAAAGCCGATTGGGTCTGTGGCCGCCGTCGTTTGCATCATTCTGATTATCGTCGCCGTGGGAGCGGATGCCATCGCTCCACAGGCTGCCGACCGCGTTGACGCCGTCAGGAACCCGCGGTTGCTCGCGCCGTCCTTCGGGCACCCGTTCGGCACCGACAACCTCTTCCGTGACATTTTCACGCGCATAGTGATCGGCAGCCGAATCTCGCTCGGGATCGGCTTCACCGCCGTCGCCATGGGCACCGTGATCGGTACCGTGCTTGGCATGGTCAGCGGGTTTTTCGGCGGAAAAACTGACTTGTTCGTCAGCCGCGCAATGGATGTCGTTCTTGGATTCCCCCCGCTGGTGCTTGCGATCTTCTTCCTCGCGATTTTCATGACCACGAAAGGCTACAAGCTAGAAAACTTTCTTCTCCTGAGCCTCTCCATCGGGGTGATCATCGCCCCGACAACCGCCCGAATCGTCCGTGGCTCGGTGCTCAGCATTCGCAACTTGCAGTACATCGAAGCGGCGACCAGCGTTGGTAATACGTCGGTTCGAATTATGTGGCGGCATGTGCTTCCCAATGTCGTCGCTCCCATCATCGTGATCGCGAGCATCCAAATCGGTAATGCCATCCTCGCTGAGGCAGCACTCAGCTTCCTCGGGCTTGGAATCAACGACGCCGCCCATCCAAGTTGGGGAGCCATGCTTCAGGAAACGCGGGGGGTCTGGCTTGAGGCCTGGTGGCTCTCGGTGATCCCGGGTGCGGCAATCAGTGTTGCTGTACTCGCGTTTAACCTTTTCGGCGACGCCCTTCGGGACGTTTTGGATCCACGGCTGAGGCAGTCGTCGTAATATTCATGGGAATTCGCGGTCATCGTGCCGCTTTGTCCAGGGGGATAACCAGAGACTATGGCAGAACAAGACAACTATTGGTTGCGCCGCAAGGTGAGCCGCCGGACTACGCTCCGCGGCTCCGCACTTGCTGGTGTAGCCGCCGCCTCCTACGCGCTCGTAGGCTGCGGTGACGACGACGATGACGGCGGGAGCGTAGCGACGCCTGGCATCCAGCCGACCGCGGGCGCTTCGCCCACCGTTGCCAAGCAGCCCGTCCCGGGCGGTTCATTCTCTTTCCAGATCTCGTCGAACCCGCCGAGCCTGGATCCATTCACGCAAACGAGCTTCGTTACTGCCTACAACCACGGCCTCGTCTTTTCGAAGCTCTTCCGTTTCAAGGGTGGCACGCCGGACGTTTCTCCCGCCGATAACTCGATGGAGCTCGACCTCGCCGCCGCCCTGCCCGAGCAGCCCGATCCTCTGACCTACATTGTGAAGCTCAAGCCCGGAGTGAAGTTCCAGAACGTCGCTCCCGTGAACGGCCGGCCCCTTACCTCCGCGGACGTCCTCTACGCGTTCGACCGTTACAAGAACTTCGACAAGTCCGTACACAAGTCGGGTCTCGCCTTCGTGGACAAGATGGAAGCTCCGGACGCGACGACGGTGAAGATCACGACGAAGCTCCCGTACGCAGACTTCGTCAACTACCTCGGCGGAAACTTGGGCGCCCTGATTGCACCGAAGGAAATTGCCGAGAGCGCGGACGCGGCCACCAAGATGGTCGGCTCGGGCGCGTTTATCCTCGATGAGTTCAAGACCGGCGTCAGCCTCAAGTACAAGAAGAACCCGGACTACTTCGACAAGCCGTATCCGTACTTCGATGACCTGACCGCCCTGATCGTGACCGACCAGGCCAAGCGCGTCGCCGACTTCTCCTCCAAGCAGGTGAACCTGACCTGGTTGTTCCTCCCAACGGAGCGCGACCAGCTCAAGAAGGAACGCGCGGACGCGAAGCTCGAAGAGACCCAGGGTATTGGTGGGTACATTTACCTTCGTACCGACCGAGCCCCATTCAATGACAGGCGCGTGCGCCAGGCCATCTCCATGGCCCTCAACCGCAAGGCACTGCGTGACGCGACAACCAAGGGAGAAGGCATTCCGGACCAGCTCTACCACGTCGGCTTCCCCTTCGCTCGCAAGGTCGAAGCGCTCAAGGGCGCCAAGTACTGGGAATACAACCTTGCCGAAGCGAAGAAGCTGCTCGCGGCCGCCATCGGCGAAGGCAAGACTATCGACACCACCTGGGATCACGCCGACGCGGCCATCTACACCCAAACATACGTTGACCAGGCAACGCTGCTTCAGGCCGACCTCAAGCAGTTGGGCATCAATATCAAGGACCAGGTCGCGCCGTACGCCCAGTACATCTCGACGACCTACCAGGGCCAGTACGAGGGCATGGGCCACAGCCCGCGTGCCATCCCCTACTGGCTCGACTACGTCACTGAGCGCTTCACCATGAAGCCGGCCCGAGGTCGCATCAACCTCAGCTACGTCAACGACACAGCTCTCGAGGTCCTGCTCGACAAGCAGCGTGGCCAGTTCAAGCTGGAAGAGCGACTGCAGACTGTGAAGCAGATCGAGGACCACATCTCCGAAGAGCAGTACGAAATCTACTTCTCAACAGACACCCGCACATTCTTCTGGGACAAGGACATCGAGAACTACCGCCCGACGGCATGGTTCCCGTACACCCACCTCATGAAGACCTGGCGCAACAAGGCCTAACCAGCCGCCGTAACCCCAACCACCAAACGGGCTCCCGCAAGGGAGCCCGTTTCTTTTCGTCCGTAGTCGCGCCCCTCAGTGGGCGCTCGCGGCATGCCGCCAAACGACTGTCACCAACGCTTGCGATCCCGCACAAAAGGACCGGGCGGTTCCGCCCCACACGTCCTACCCGCCCTTCCGCGCCAGCGACCGCAACCCGTCGCCACTCCTCCGCCAGCATCCGCTTCGGCAACGCCCCTTCCAATTCCAGCAGCGCGGACTTCATCGCAAGTCCCCCACCGAACCCATGCAATGATCCGTCCGCCGCCACCACCCGGTGGCACGGCAGCCACAGGGGAATCGGGTTCGCGCCGACAGCCGCGCCGATGGCCCTTGGCGCATGTGGCTCCCCGACGTATCGCGCCAGCCAGCCATAGCTCCGCGTCTCGCCCCTCGGGATGTCGCGCAACGCCAGCCAGATCTTTCTCTGCATGGCCGTACACTCGGGCAGGTCTACCGGGAAGGTTTCGATGTCCGCTGGCAAACCGCAGGCGTAATCCCGCAAGAGTTGGGCCGCACGCTGCGCCAGTGCGTGTTCGCCGGGCCGGGCGCCAAACGCGCCCAATTCTCCCCGTGCCGACTGCTCGCTGCGATGGAACAGCGTGGCGTAGCGAATGCCCCCGTTGCTCAGCGCCACCCCGGCCCAACCCATCTCGGTATCGGTCGCAACAAGGACAAGCGGTTCAGTCGTCATGCTCGAACAACGCCCTCCATGTGCCCGGGTAACGCAGGAGCGGCGAGCCCAGGCGCCACCCTACTTCTTCTTGGGCTTGCGCCGGGTCAGTTTTGCCAGCAATGCGGCGCGGAGGCTCTTGTACGAGGTTTCAGCATCTGCCTCGTCGATTCGCACGAGGTCGGGACGGCCGTAACGAGCCTCTTCGAAGGCCTCAGAAAGCTGGAGCGCCGCCGCCTCTTGGTCCACGGCCTTGCCGACCCGCCGGGACCATTCGCGCGGCGTCTCGGAATGGCGCCCGCCGAGTCTCGCCCAGCCGGCCAGGCGGTGCGTCTTCGCCCACATCTTCGAACGCTCGTCCAGCTCGCCCATGCCCCAGTTCCAGGCCACCCGCGTGCCCAGCCCGAACATCGCCAGCACGAACATGATCCCGACGATGCCGAAGATGAGGGCCCATCGCAGTGCGTCGTTCTGCACGGGCGTCTCGGCGAGCGCACCCGGGACCGAGTCAGGATCGATGTCGATTCCGTCGAGCGGGTCTTCGAAGAGACCGCTCAGGTCAGGCTCGACGAAAGG
>JANPDX010000274.1:0-5853 GCA_031431695.1 Dehalococcoidia bacterium | reverse complement strand
ATTCCTCCAGCCGCCGGGCTGCGAGATGCCAGGTACGTTCCTCCCGCGGGAGGTCGCCATGCACGTCATCGCTGACTCCGAATCGCAGGATTTTCAACCAGAAGTGTCCGGGCGGGCGACCCAGGCGACAACGAAGGACAGGCTGGCGCCCATCAGACATGCAAGCCCGGAAGGCGGTACCGCCAAACCGCTTCTCATCATCCCAATCCCAACGCAAAGTACCCCGGCGGCTGCCAGGTACCATCCGCTTAGTGGATACCCGAGATGGGCGCGGTGCCGCGGCGCGAGAAGAACTTGCCAGACCCCGGCGACCGCGACGCCAAGGATCGCCAGGCGAATTGCCCAGAGGAATCCACCCTCGGCTACTGAAAGGTTGAGCGCCTGGAGCCGCCCGGCCAACCCAACCAGCGTGAACCCGGTGAACTCCGTCGCTGCGAACGGGCCTGGCCCGTTCGCCCACGGGAGGAAGAATCCCGCGATCGCCAGGGGGCCAACCATCAGTCGTGGTATCACGCTCCAGTGTGGGCGCCCCACGGCAAACCTAGTCCTGGATAGTGATGATTCCTGAGAGACGGACGACTCCACGTTCATTGACACCATTGATGATAAACCCTGAGAGCGCCCGCTCCGCTGCACTGAGGTCAGCCGGGATTCCGCCTTCGGCAAGGCGGAGGACTTTGGACAGGTTGAGCCACGCGTAGGTGCCGAGACCGGTCGGCATTTGCTCAACCGTCTGCTGGTACTTCTTGAGTGCGCCAAGCGGTGGCTCATTGTTCTTCAGTACTCGCGTTACCGAACTCGGCGTCCCGAAAACGAGGTTGCCTTCGAGGAATGCGTACGCGGCTTCGTCGCCGCTGTCGTCCCGGAAAACCGTCATATCCAGTCCGTTCACTTTCTCGGTCCGGGGCCGGCTGACGGAAGGACGTTTCGTGGTGATGGCCTTGAGCAGGTCACTCGCCTTCTGTTGGTCGACCTCGGCGATAAGTACGCCCTCGCCGCTTTCCTGGGTGCCGTCGGGGAACCACGCTGCCACCGTCGTCTCTCCCTCCAACAGTTTGATGACGTCCTCGAGGCTCTCGATGTTCAGCTCGCGGCCCGCGTCGCGGAGCGCTTCGTCAAGTGAGTCGAACTCAGATTGTTCGCGGATCGCCCTGTCAATTTCTGGTCGAGCTTCGGACATAACCCTCGTCCACGTTTCGGCAATGTCCACCGTGCTGAAGAAGATCGCGGCATCCGCGGGAACGTATTTCACCAGCTTCGATTGGCGTGGCGCCAGCATCGGCGAAATCACGCCACTCTTTCCGACGCTCGCTGCCTGGAACTCGAAACCGTCAGACTTCGCGCCAATCACCCATGCCGCGGGTTGAAAGATCAGGTCCGCCGCGCCCGCTTCGGTGAGTGCCGCCTTCACCACCGGATCGTCGAGAAAAAAATCACCGATCAGGTTCTGCGCGCTGACGTACACGAAGCCCAGGAAGTTTCCCGTCAATTCGTCACGCAACTTCTGGAAGTCGCTGACACTGCTAAGTGACTTCGCGTCCCCCTTCGATACGTCGATGACTGATTTCACGCTCTCTTCGTCGAACGCGATCACCAGGTGCTTGCCGATAACCACGACGAAGCCCTGGAACATGGCGTGATACTCCACTCCCTTGTAGTCCTCGTCGTCGAACGGTCCCATATTGTCTTCGATGACCTCAAGGGCCTTTTTCGGGTCGTTACAGCGAATAATCACCGCGCCCTGGGCGGAAACGTCCGATATCGAGATGCCCTGGATGTAAACCGCCGCATTGCCGCCGAGGAACGGCGCGACATCGTCTTCCCAGTCGAAGCCGGCATCATCGGCGCCATTCTTGAGCTCGTCTTCCGGGTCGTCGGCGCCGAGGCGTTCAGCCAACCGGAAGGTAGATACCCACTGGCTCGATGTCAGGTCGGTGTTCAATGCGAAATAGATGCCGGCATCCGCGGGCACAAGGCTTGCTGTAGTCAGGTTCACTTCGCTTGCTTTGCCCGAGGTGAACAGGATTGCCCCGCCAACTACTGTCGCGACGGCCACAAGAATGCCGGTGAAGGCAAATCCGAAAGTTCTTTTTGGCACGCGTTCCCCTCCCACCGATACGTTTCTACTATCGACCGGGTTTCATCTTCGCGCATGAACGGCGCTACGGAAGCGGCAGCCTTGGCGGTTGCGCCGACTTTGCGATGCTTGTCTTCATGCACTCGTCAGTACACTCCGTTTCCAGGCATGTAGTCGCGGCACTCACCTTCCGTTGTCCGCGTTGTTGCAAGGGCCGCGTTTGGCGCTCCGCGTTTCGGATGCGCCCCTCCTGCCCAGACTGCAGCCTCGTGTTCGAACGCGAACCCGGCTATTTCACCGGCGCCATGTACGCGAGTTACTTCATTGGCATCTTCACTACGCTTCCGGTTTGGATGTTCATGCTCCTGGGCGGCGCCGCTCTCACACCAATCCTGGTCGTCGAGATCGGCATGGTCATCTTGCTGACCCCCGTATCGTTCCATTATTCCCGAGTGTTCTGGATGCACATCGACTGTTACTTCAACCCGGCCACGTTCGTCGAGTCCGCCGCGAAGTGATGACGCTCGTGGCCGGCCGACGTACACACCCTCCTGTCCACCGTCGGCGAACAGGGCGGTTCCGGCAGCCGGCCCGTACACTCGGGTCATGATCCGGTTCACCTTCAGGCTCGCCACTGCTGACGATGCCCCCGCCATCGCAGCGCTCTATCGCCGCTCGGGCCTGGCAGACGCGCCCGCCCAGGAGGCCACTTTCCAACTCATGATCCAGACCGGGAACGCGTTCCTGGTCGCCGAATCGGGGACTACAGTTTGCGGCGCCGTGCGATTTCGTGAGGAAGACGGCATCGGCTGGTTCGACCTGTTGGTTTCGAGCCGGGGCTGGGCGGGAGTCGAACTTGTCCGTGCCGTCGAGCGCAGTTTCCAGGACCGCGGCCTGCGTCTCTCGCGGGCCTACTCCCCCGGCGAAGGCATCCTCCCCGGCTACTTTTCGAGGCTCGGCTACTTGCCTATCGGTCGCCGGACCACCGGAGAAGGCCACGAACTGCTCCTCGAACGCCGTCTGCCGCTGCTCACCGTCCGCGAACAGCGCCGCTCCGACGCCGCCGCAATCGGCGACCTCACCGGCGAAGACCCGTGGGTGTTCGAACAGGGCGCACGTCCCGGTTGGTTCGTTGCCGCCGATGGCGACCGTGTCGTCGGCGTTACCCAGGTCGCTGATGGCGGTCGCGGCCTGGCCAGGATTCGCCCGCCCCTGCTCGCGCCCCGCTACGAAGAGCGCAGTCTCGAACTCTGGATGCTCGAACGCGCGACAACTTACGCTGAGACGAACGGCTACCACACAGCCGAAGTGGAAGCGGCGGCGAGCCTTGATGTGGTGCGAAAGGGCATGGAAGACCGTTACTGGGTGCGGGACGCCCAAGTCTGGCGCCGTGTCTTCTTCACCCCGAAAGACGACGACGCTGAAGACTGGGACTAGCTCCAACCGGCGACGCACATCCTAGCCCCGACCGTAAGGGAGGCCGTGATCCGCGACGAAGATCGCTACCGCCGACGAGCGTCACAACGTCGCGAAAAAGTCCGAAAGCGCCTTCGCTCCACGCTTCGGGTCCTGGCACATCCACCAGTGTCCGAGCCCATCGAGCACCGTGACCCTGGCGCCTGCCCGTTCCGCAGAACGCCGGGCAAGCACTTCACCACCGGTGTAGTGGTCTTCCGTCGCGATGATCACGAGTCCCGGCTTCGCCCTGGCCTTGCCGATCTCGGCGCCCCACTCCGACATCTTTGGCTGGGCCGCTGACCGGTAGAGAGCGAGGATGCACCGCGCCATATCGTCGTTGACGGCGGCGGCGGTGGTTTTCGCCGCGGCCTTGCTCATGCCCAGGCTCTCGAATTGCTGCGTCCGCGCTTCTACCGGCGCGCCCGCCATCCCGGCCACCGCCGCTTCGCCAGCGGTCGGCGTCTGCCAGACCTGCGCCATGTCGTGCCACACGTATTCGGGGTCGAAGCAACCGGCGATGTCGGTCACCCATGAACGGATCAGTTCCGGATGCTCGCACGCCAGGCGAGCAACGTGCCCGCCACCCCAGTCGTGTCCGACGAGGTCAATAGGCCCATCAATCTGCTTCAGTTCGGTGATGAGCCACGCGAGGTACTCATCCGAAGTCGCCCCGAACCCCTCGGGGACCGGTGCGCCGAACCCCGGAGGGGAAAGGGCGATTACGTCCTCCCGCCCGAGGTGCTCGCTCATCTCGTCCCAGATGGCGGCGGTTTCAGGATTCCCGTGAACAAGTACGACTGGCATGGTGGCCCTCCAACAGAGAAGGGAGCTTAAGGCAGCGCTGCTCCAACGTCATCCCGATTCGCTCGATCGAATCGTTGCCGGGGTTGGTCGAAACCGGTTAGCGGTTGCTCTTCTGCCCGCGTTGCATCCAACTGGCATTCGCCAGGGCCACCGCGTCATGGGCACGCGCAAGTTCCGATCGCAGAAAGTCTCGTTCAGTTTGGAGATCCTTGATGTGGTCGCGCAGCGCGGCGACCAGCAGATCGACCTCGGTAACACGCGAAATCGCCTGCTCGCGGACGAGCCGAATCTCCGTCGCAAAGTTCGCGTTCGAACGTGCCGGCAGGGTAATCATCGGTGCGTCTCGCCCGACGGAAGCTCCCCGGGCCGTTCGGCGCGAGGCTGTACCAACTGGCGCAGGAACTCTCGCTCATGGCGAACGTCAGTCAGGTTTCCGTGCAGGACGCTGATCACGTCTTCAAGCGTCTGCATCCGGCTCACCCGTGCCGCTTCGGAAAGCTGCAGTTCCTGGAGGCGTTCCTTCAGCTTCTGCTCACGCACCCGCGTTTTTGCGGCGCGCTTGCGCAGACTCTGGTTCTCGGCCTCAGCAGCGACGACCGCTCGAACGAGGATCGACGGCGCGAGAGTCAGCGCCGCCTCCGGGTTCTGGGCGACCGCGGCCGGATCGACCTCGATCATCTCGTGCTGCTCGCGCGCAAGGGCGGTTAAAGATTCCTGAAGACCCACGACCTCACTGCGAACTTGCCGCACCAATCGTTCCGCACGTGCATCCGACGAAGTCATCTGGCTCCGCATTCGGGGTTCGCCATGGCGCGAACGCGGCGGCACCGGTTCATCCCACGTCCCGGCCTTCGGGTCGATGGGCACGTTCGCGGAAGCCGGGAAGGGGATCGGCTCCGGCGAGCGTTGCGGCTCCGCTTCTGGCATCGCGTCGAGTTCGTCAGCTTGTTGTCGTCGTAGGGGGAAGCGCACCGTTCACCAGTCCTCTACCGGAATATACGCCCGGATTTCCTCACTCAGTAGGGGAGAAGTGTTAAGGAACGGCAGATGGTAGTTGAGGCGTTGTCAGTCTCGTGCCAGCCCGGGCGCGCGTACCTTATTTGGTCGCGGGGCGGTCGGCACGGTCGCGGTCGGCACAACGGTCGCGCTGGCGGTTGGCGTCACCGCTGGTGCGACCCCGTACAAGGCGATCACGCCGTTGAGGTCGTCGGGCCGTGGAGAAATGAACGTAAGTGCGTCGTTTCCGCCGCACATCGCCTGCCCGGGACAGAGACCCAGCTCGGTGTGGTCGAGGCCAAGTGAATGCCCGAATTCGTGTAGCGCGAGTGCCCGAAGGGACGCAGCCGAATAGGGAGCGTCCGGTTCGAAGACGATGTCGAACTCCTCCATCGCCAGGTACGGCGTCGCCGGTACGAGGCTCGTCCCACGCCAGTGACACGAAAAGCCCAGATATCCTTTGGCGATGTGCCCCCAGCCCACGACGTTCTTTCCGTCTTTCACGTAGCAGCTGGTGT
>JANPDX010000273.1:0-2665 GCA_031431695.1 Dehalococcoidia bacterium | reverse complement strand
GGAAAGCTCGCGGAAGTTGTGGATGCCTTCGGGTTCGCGGAGGCGAGATGCGGTAGTCATTACCGTCAAGCGTACCGCAAGCCGGATGTGGTATGCGTTAACGAAGTACCCTTCGGGCCACCCGGTACGGGATCTATGGACGAAGGGGCGTTCACCCCGCGCCCCTCCGGGGTGAAGCTCGCAGGCGAATACGCAGGAGTGCTGGCCATGGCCGCTGAGCCCGAACCGAAAGACCCCTTCCTGATCGGCGACCGCCGTCACAGGCGGATAGCGTATCGGGGCTCCCTGGTGACGCCGTTCCATCGCAATGCCGATAGCGACCAGATTGATGGCGACTACCGGGATTCCGAAGGCGACGTCATCGGGCACATGATTCTTGAGCAGCGCCGCCACGAAGCAGCGCATGCCTTCCTCGTCATCCCGGAAGAGGAGATCCCGCTGGTCCACGTCGAGGCCGCCCTGGAGGCCGACCACCGTGTTGGCGCGTACGACCGGGTTTTCGCGTTGCTCTACCGCTCGGGGGAGGAGCCGGCGAAGGGGGTTCGCGAGATGGGCGACCGCTGGGACGACGGCGAACTCGTGGCCTATACGTTCGAGACGGACGACGAGGCGCTGGAAGCGCAGGGGTAGGGATCAATAGACCATTTCCATCCGTAGTCCCTTCGCGTCGTTTGGAGGGTTTTCGGGAAGGGTCAGGTGTTGACCGTGTGCGACCCGACCGGCCGACCATGCCGCAACGACGGCATCGAGGATGTCATCTGCTGCCGCTCCAGCAACAAGCCTGGGTGCCGCCGCTCGTTCGGGCAGGTTGATACCGGGGAGGGCTTGCAACAGGACTGCCCGGCGTTGTTCGAAGCCCTGAGAGTCTCTTTTCGGGAAGGGCATCGGCGCACCGTACAGCGCGGTAAAACAAGCTTCGGGATGTACCTCCCGAACGCGCACTTGAAGTTCGGGAGTCATGAGGTCGTCCACCTCGCGGATCTTCGGGGAGAGTGCAAACGCCTGGGCGGATAGGCTCTTTCCTGTTGCGGCTAGCGACGCGGCCCTGGCCGATTCATATGAGGGGCAAGATAGAACCGCCCGGCACGGGGCCGGGAACACACTCGGCGCGCGCACGCCGACGAACTTTCGTGCGGCGGTGTCACACTCTCGCGTACCATCGCGAAGGCCGATTGGAATGTCGACTGTTATGCAGGCAGTGGCCTCGAACGCTTTTGCCATCTCACCAATCGTTGCAAACACTTCGAACCGAACAGTGTTGGAATCGGTTTCCAGGACGGCGGCTATCCACCCGCCCTTGCAGCCATCAACTCCAACTACTTGCATTCCGTTTCTCCGTCACGCTGGCCCATTGACTGTGTGGGAACCGCCGGAGTCTGGTGGATTCGGACAGTTCCCGCAAACGCCCAGGATCCTGAGCAGATTCGAACTGCCGTTCTCCACCTTGACAGGGTGTTAGGGATGGGATGCGGAGACCCCAAAAAAGCCAACTCTAACCGGCTGTTAGGGTGGAGATCTCACGTTTTGATGATGAAGTTGAGGGCGATGTAGGGCTGCAAGTTTTGGTGTGCGGCGCTGCTGCCGGCGTCGAGGTTGGTAGCGATTCTTACCTGGTTCGTGGCCGTGGCGTTCTGGTCGGTCGCCGTGGCGTTGTCGATGCTGATGCCCGTAGCGGCGGCGTCGGTCACGACGGCGGGCGTGCCGTCAGCCGTGCTGGCTTTGTCGAGACGGGAGCCGTCAGCGTCGGACTGACCCTCGTCCATGCCGTGGGAGTGCTGCGGGTCGGTGACGGTGTGAAGGTGCGGATTCTGAAGGTGAAGGTGTGGGTTCTGGTCATGGTCGTGGGCGTTCTGGGCGTGGGTGTGGAGGGGCATCTCGGCGGTGCTAAGCGTGTGGGTCTTTGAGCCGCCGGTTTCGCCGAGCGCATCGAACTCCGTTTGCCCAGAATCGAATCCTACGGGCACCCGGCCTTTCAGATTGGGCACGTTGAAGGTCGTCGAGCCGTCGCCGGCGCCGTAGACGGAGGCAATCAGCGCGAAGAGGGCCGCGTAGGTGGTGCGGCTGACGGCGGCGCCGTCGGCCAGTAGCCACCCAGTCGGCGCGGTGGCCGTAGGCCAGGCGATGATGCCGCCGGTAGGCGGCTGGAGCGGCGCGGGCGGGCCGGGCCATGCGGCGAAGACGACAAGGTCCGCCGGGTGGTTGTGGTCGCCGGTATCGACCAGGACCTTGTTGCCGACATCCATGTCGGTCTCGGCGATATCCGAGGAAACGGGGACGTTCTCGATGGTCTGGGCGGCTGAACCTTCCAGGCGGATTGAGGCGGTCCAGGCGCCGGAGGCGAAGCTGACGACCTTTCCTCGGTAGACGGTCATCGGGCGCGCCGGGCTGGCGGGTAGATGCGGCCTTCCTCTCGCTCGCACAACAGTTCCGTCATCCATTCAACCATTGCGATTAGTTCGGTGATGACGGGGGTTTGCATGCTGGCTGGTAGCCGGGCTTGCCAGCTGCGGATAGCGTCGAGTTGTGCCGTGGTCATCGGTGGCTCGGGGGTGTTAGGCATGGTGCGGGTCTCCCTTTTTGTCAGGAATTTTGTCAGGCGAATACGAAGCGGTCTGCGAGGTCAAGGGTGGTGGTGTAGGCGGGCGCTCGTTGGTAGTCGAGGCTG
>JANPDX010000272.1:0-3504 GCA_031431695.1 Dehalococcoidia bacterium | reverse complement strand
GTCACGGCCACGCAGGAGATCGGGATCTCATCCTGCACTACGCGGTTTGCCGGGAGCGTGGGTTCGCATGCTTCGGGAAGCCACCGCGAGAGGTCCTTCCAACTACGTCACGTTTGTTGGTTCTGAACGCGCTCATCGCCGAGGTCGCGTGGGGCCTCGAAAACGCTCCGCAGCGGTATGCCGTCCTCAACGCCTGCCGAGCGTGGGCCTTCGCGGAAGAAGGGCGGATCCTGTCCAAAGTCGAGGGCGGCGCATGGGCATTGGCTCGAAGCTTCGAGCCCGAAACGGTTGCTGCCGCCCTCGCCGCGCAGCAAGGTACTGGCGGATACCTTGAACCCGACGTGGTGGTTCGACTCGTTGAGGCTTCCCGCAACTCGCTCGCTGTCGCGTTAGCAGCTGAGTCGCGCTAGCCGGATCGGCCTGTACGATTGCGGCACATGGACGCGCGAGTAAGGGTCGTCGCCTTCGGCACGCATTCGACTCCGTCGGAGCACGGGTAAATGCCTCGATGACTCGCCGAGCCGTCCCCGCTGACGCACTGGCTCTCGCGCGCATGCGCTACGAGTTTCGGGCGGATCTGAACCAGGCTTCGGAACCCCTTGACGCCTTCGTGGAGAGGACCGGCCGATGGATGGCGGACCGCTTGACAGAAGATTCGGTTTGGCGGTGCTGGATAGCGACCGATGGCGACAGGATCACCGGCCATCTCTGGCTCCAACTGATAGAGAAGATCCCAAATCCCGCGCCGGAACTCGAATTGCATGGATACATCACCAACGTTTACGTCGATCCGGCAGCCCGAGGTTCGTCGCTAGGCAAACGGCTGATGGAGGCCGCGCTTTCGTACTGTAGTGAAACCGGGGTCGATTCGGTCATTCTCTGGCCGACGGAACGGAGCCGGACGCTCTACGCGCGGCATGGCTTCACGGTGCCGGCCGACATGATGGAAGCGATCCTCGATCCGGGACGCGATCCGCACTGAGGGGCGGTCAGCGGCTGTTGATGACCGTGTGAGACCTACCCGAGGGCCGCAAGAACACGGGCGAGATCCCCTCGTAGCATGGCTGGAACATCAAGCCGCAGGCCGGCAAAGATGGCGCTTTCGATGATGCCGCCGGAGTCCGGTTCGATGCGTTCATAGACGCGGTCGTCGTTCAAGCGAAACCAGTCTATGCGTTCTTCGAGGATTTGCCAGACGATGTATTCGGGGACGCCGCTGCGGCGGTAGACATCCATTTTTAGACTCAAATCCCGGGCTGCTGAACTTGCAGAAATCTCAACGACCAGATCTGGGGCGCCTACCAGGTAGCCATCTTCTAGCCTTGCCGACCCGCCGCGTTCCTCGTCCCAGGCAAGGTAGAGGTCCGGCTGGAACTCGTTGTCGGCGTCGAGTTTGACGGTCGCGTCCGTCGCACGAATGATTCCGGGGGTTCGTGCGACGTAAACGGCCAGCCACCCACCGACATCGAAGTGCGGTTGGCCATGTTCTTCGGTCCGTACTGGAGATGCCACGTACACCACTCCCTCGATGAGTTCGGCCTTCTTAATGTCAGGCCGCGCCGAATACCTTCGCTCAAATTCGGCCCGTGTCAGCCGGTCACCCGACTCGAGGGGGATGCACCTGGGCTTTGTGCGCTCCGCGATACTCATGGCAAGCAGTATAGCGAATACCGGATCAAGCCAGTCCCTCGAGCTGCAGGGCCGCGCGGGCGGTTATCAGGTGCAGTTCGATGCGGCGGTCGAGAGGCTGATCGGTCTGGCCCATCTCGATGAGGATGGGAGTTAGGCCCGGAACATGTCCGCCGGCCGAGAGAGAGCTGGCGCCCCGGTTCGGTTGTCCGACGACGGGCGTGTTGGTCGGCCGGTTGAATCGGGTGCCGTCACGGACGATGAACTGCTCGCGTCTCGTCGCCTGGGGGTTCACAATTTCGGCCATCTTCTCGGCGAAGTCAGACTGTTTCGGACCGACGCCAGCGGTGATCGTCTGTCCGAGTGCGCCGGTGCCACTGTTCGGTGGATGTTCTGCATAGAAAGCCCACGATTCGTGCATATCGAGCAGGATTTCGACGCCGAACTCGCGGGCAGTGTCGAGGATCACATAAGACAGTTGCTCCATGAGAAGCACGCTTGCCGGATTGCCCGGATAAAGCCGGTTGAGGTCGCCGATGTCATCGAACGTGCGGACGAACGATTGGAGCGCGCGGACGTTCGCCCTTGGGATCACTATCAAGCTGCCGATAGCAGGCTGCCAGGTCGCGACTTCATCGGCGGCGAGCCAGCCGCCCGGTTCGTTGCCGTGGACGCCGCCCAGGACCATTACCGCCGGACCGCGCAAGCCGCTGTGACGCAAGACCATCCGGGTTTCGGAAGGGGTGCCAGGGAGAAGCGTGCGCTCTTCGGAACCGGCGGGGCGAGGGGCCGGTGGGGGCACCAGAGTAGGGGTCGGAGGGGTAACGAGGGCTGCGGATGGTTCCGGCTCGTCGCGGGCGATACCGGGGACGACCTGGCCGGTGCGCGTGCCGCCAGTACCACAGGCCACTCCGACGAGCGCACCCGCTGAGGACGCGATGAAGCTTCGGCGGGAGATTGAACGCATAGGGGGATTCTAGTCGGACGAAATTCGGATGCGGGAAAGGCTGTTTACGACTGAAGGCGGAGCAACGCCTCGCGGACGCTGCGCACAGGAACGAGTTGCATGCCTTCGACCGGCTGCGTGCCTTCAGGCACGACACATTTCGTGAACCCCATGCGAGCCAATTCGGCCAAACGGCGGGGGGCCTGTTGCACCGGGCGAATCGTCCCGGAGAGGGCGACTTCACCGAGGTAGGCGGCGGCACGAGGGAGCGGCTGATCCGTCGCCGCGGATGCGAGTGCCGCCAACACGGCCAGGTCAGCGCCCGGGTCTCGCAGGCGCATGCCGCCGGAAACGCTTGCAACCACATCCATACTTCCGGTGTTGACGCCGCCGCGGCGGGCGAGGACAGCAAGGAGCAGATGCAGCCGCGATGTCTCAAGGCCGGAAGCGATACGCCGCGGGGAAGCGAGGTTCGTTGGCACGGCGAGTGCCTGAACTTCGAGGGCCAACGGACGCGAGCCCTCGATAACCGCCGTGACCGCGCACCCGGAAGCGCCCGAATCATGGCTTTCGAGCAGTGCCGAGCTCGGGTTCTCGACGCTCTGGAGGCCCTCGCCGGTCATTTCGAAGACACCGACTTCATCGGTGGCGCCGAAACGGTTCTTGACGGCCCGGAGAATTCGGACCGAGCCCCCTTCGGCGCTTTCAAAGTAGAGGACCGCATCGACCAGGTGTTCGAGCAGGCGAGGCCCGGCAATCTCGCCGCCCTTGGTCACATGGCCGGTAACGATAGTCGCGATTTCGTTGCCTTTCGAAAATGCGACGAGCCGGGCGCCGGCTTCGGACAGTTGGGCCGGGCCACCGGAACGGGTATCGAGGCCTTCGATATAGACCGACTGGATGGAGTCGATGACGAGCACGTCGGCGCC
>JANPDX010000271.1:0-2002 GCA_031431695.1 Dehalococcoidia bacterium | reverse complement strand
ATGATCGCGAAGCCCGGCGCGTAATTTGACTCACGATCAGAGGGCCCGCAGTGATGCGGCCCAAAACAGAAGGCCCACCATGGTGGGCCCTCTGTTTTGCTAACTGTTGCCGAAGGGGCCGCTAAACCGCCAGCGGGTCTTCCGCCGCCTTCGCCAGACCTGAATTGAATTGCGGCAAACGGTCGATGCCCAGGCTGTCCATCAGCGCGATGTAATCCATGTTCTGCTTCTGTCGCAACTGACGGAGCTTCTCGACACCATGGCTAACCTTCTCCAGACCGTCGGCGAACAACACCACCAGCGCTTCGCGATCCGCATGGCTGTGCCGCATTTCGTTCGAAAGGGCTGCTTCGCCCCGGCCGAGCCATGCCTGCACGTTCTGTGGGCCGCGGGGGTGATGCTGCATGTACCAGAGCATGTGCCGTTTGCCATACTCCAGGTGGCGCTTCGAGTCGTTCGCCAGCAGGTCGAACAGCTTCGCATCGAGGTCAGTCTTCGCGTAATCGCGGTTGGCTTCGAAGAGTGTGACTTCGTAGGACTTGTAGACGACATCGAGGCAGACAAGCATTTCGGTGAGCTTGAGCGCGCCATACCAGCCGCGATACAGCGTGCCCAGCGGCGCCTGACCGAGGCCTCCGCCGTTCGCCATCGCGCGCTTGCGGAGGGCTTCCACCTTGTGGCCGGCATCGTAGACCTGGGTGCCCAGGAACAGCATGACGTCGTGGAAGCCGTAGCTGATCGGCTCGAACCACTTCGCGATGATCTTCTGTTCGATCAGTCCGTGTGAGCTATAGGTGGTACACAGCTGGCACATGGCCCGCTCGATTTCTTCCGGGAGTTCTTTCAGGCCGTTGTTCCAATCGAGGTCGGTCGCCGGGATCCAGCGTTCCTTGATGGCATCCTCATAGAGGACGTCGACGCCTTCGGCCCAGACTTCGGACTTGTCGAAGATCGTGTAGTTGCCGGGCAGGTAGTTGTCTTCGTTCGGGTGGGAGCCGCGCGGAGCGTCGTTCTCATAGGGCCAATGGTCTGGCACCTGTCCGTATGTGCCGATGTTGATGCGGTCGAGCGTCATCCCGTCGGGGCCGACGGTCGCCTTCACGCCGCGTTCAGACTTTGTGCGAATGAAGTTGAAGGTGATCTGGCCCATCCGTTCCGGGTTCTCGTTCACCTTTTCGAGGAAGGCCGCGACGCGCTCGCCGGGGAGCTTCATGTAGGCCAGGTTCGCGACGGTACGGTCTTTCAGTACGGACGCTTCGATATTGGTCACAAGTTCGTCGGACCAGCCCAACATTTGAGCACGAGTCTTCGTTGTTGCTTTCAGTTCCATGCGTTAGCTCCTGTGGCGGATGCGACTACCGCCCCAGAAAGGGGCGGCAGTGTAGTTCGATGGCTGGGCTGATTAGTTGTTGACCACCGGGTCGAGGAACTCGCGCATGCCGGGTGCCATTCGTTCGCGCCGGTCGCCCATGCCGATTACCTCGAGGCGGTGCATGTACTCATTGATCTGGCGCTTGCGCATGATCATCAGCTTCTGGAAGCCTTCGTCCATGTGCTCGATGCCGCCGCCGGCGAGAATGGCGAGGGCCTCGCCTGTCGTGGGATTGGTTGTCAGGCTCACCTGCTGGCTCTGGCCGAGTGCACCCTCCTGGATGTCCAGGTAGTGGTGCAGCTCTTCCTTGCGCCACGGCTCCGTGTCCATCACGTACTTGAGGTGGGTGACACCAAAGGCGAGGTGCCGGCTTTCATCCTGCGCGGCCAGCCGGAAGATCTTCTTCTCCGCGTCGTTCTGCGAAATCAACTCCCCCATCCGGAAGAGCGTCTGCACGAAGCCTTCGCCGACTAGGTGAAGCAGCGCGGTCATTTCCGTGAAGTCATCGACGCTGAGCAGGTTGATTGCGCCGAAACCCGCATCGACCATGCCGCCGCCGTTCGAAAGGGCTCGCTTGCGGAATACGTCAAGGTGGCGGCTCTCATCCATTATCTGAGTGCCAAGGAAGAG
>JANPDX010000270.1:0-4011 GCA_031431695.1 Dehalococcoidia bacterium | reverse complement strand
AATCTGGTAGCCCTTCATCAGGTCCGGGTAGGGGTAGTTCTTGCGGTCGAACTTCGAAAAGCCGGCGATGCGGCAGTCGAGCGCGAGGCCGGTCATGGTGATGTACTCGATGGCCTGTTCGTTAATGACCGGGAGAACGCCCGGCATGCCCATGCAGACGGGGCAGACGTGGGTGTTGGGCTCGGCGCCGGCATAGTCAGCGCTGCAACCGCAGAACATCTTGCTCTTCGTTATCAACTGGCAATGGACTTCGAGGCCGATGACGGTCTCGTACTTCGTTGCGATGGCGGTCAAAGAAACTCCTCCACCGGGGCACGGGGGCGGTTTTCAGTATCGCGGAGGGCAGGGAAAGGCGAAAGGGAGGGACAGGAAGGAAGCGGACACAGTGTGAGCGAACGTCAGAGCTGCAATTCGAGTGCCTCGCCCGACCGTCTGCCCATGATCGGGGCTCAGCTCAAGGAACCGCACGCGGACCCGCCCCGGTTGCCCGCTAGGCGCGCGTTATGCAACACGGAGACGCTGCTCAGGCCGGTGTGACGACCTTCTTCATCGCGGAGGAGAACGCCAGGATCGGCTGCCCGTTCTGTTCAAGCTGGCCTTGTACGAACACCATCGATTTTGTTGCACGTACTACGCGTCCAGTCGCCTCGATTGGCGTGCCTGAAACGCCTGCTCCCATGAACTCAGTGTTGAGTGTCACCGTCACAGCCCATTGGCCGTCGAGCGTGAGGTGGACGAGTGATGCCGCCATGGCATCGGCGAATGTCACCAACGCGCCGCCGTGCACGATCCCGTGCCCGTTCACGTGCCGATCATCGGGCATGAACGCCCCGCGGGCGACTCCATCATCGCAGCGGAAATAGAAAGGGCCAGTGAGCGTTTCAAAAGCATCAAAGGGGTAGTTCAGCCAGCCGGCAAACGGACCATCGCCCACTTCACGCCATCCCTCGGCGGTGGCTGGTTCCGATTTCACTTCATCGTTCATCCGGGAAAACTACGCGGCCCGCGCTTGTCATACAAGCACCGAGCGGAACCATGGTTCTTCTTCCAACGAAATCCAGTCATCGCGACTCGCCAGCAAACGAACTGTGGCGAACGGTGACGTACCTTTCTCCCGCCCTTAAACATCACGCGACCCGGATGTGACCCTCACTCGATACGCCCACCCGCCCGATCCGCCACAACCCCACCCCATCCCGCTCGAACGCCGCCTCCAGGACCTTCGCCTTTCGCGGCGAGGCCGCCAGCAACAGCCCGCCCGAGGTCTGGGGGTCGAACAGCAGGGCAGCCACGTCGGGGTCGACGTTCGAAGCGTAGCTGACGTGGGGGCCGGCCCACTCGCGGTTGCGAGTCTCGCCGCCGGTGTGTACTCCGAGGCGCGAGCATTCGAGCGCCCCCGGCAGGAAGGGGACTGCGGCGGACTCGATTTCAACCGAGACTCCCGAACGGGATGCCATTTCCCAGAGATGCCCCAGCAGCCCGAAGCCGGTGACATCCGTCGCGGCCGAAAGCCGCGCTTCGCGGGCGAGGTGTGACGCATGCCGGTTCAGGCGAAGCATCGACTCGGTCGCGGCTTCGACCCATGCCGCTTCAGCTTTGCCCTGGCGCTGGGCCGAAAGAATCGTCCCGGTGCCAAGCGGCTTGGTCAGGTAGAGATGGTCGCCGGGCCTGAGGCCCGCCTTCGAGAGGATGCGTTTCGGGTGTACAAGGCCGAGGACGCTCAGGCCGTACTTCGGTTCCTGGTCCCAGATGGTGTGGCCCCCGGCGATAACAGCGCCCGCTTCGCGGACTTTCTCCGCGCCGCCGCGAAGGATGGCGGTCTGGATTTCTGGAGGGAGGTCTTCCGGGAAGGCGGCGATGTTCAGCGCGAGCACGACTTCGCCGCCCATCGCGTAGACATCGGACATCGCGTTGGCGGCGGCGATAGCGCCATAGGTGTACGGGTCATCAACGACGGGCGCGAAGAAATCGAGCGTTGCCACGACGGCCGTTTTCGCGTTGATGCGATACACGGCGGCGTCATCGGCGACACCCATGCCAACGAGCACCGCGGGGTGCCCGGTGGGGTCGAACAGACCAGCTAACGGCGACAGCACCTGCGCCAGGGCCTGGGGCCCCGCCTTGGATGCTCAGCCACCACAGGTCGTGAGTTCGGTCATGCGGAAGAGTTCTTCGCGCGTCACGCAGCAATCTTCCACCACGGAAGCACGGAGAGCACGGAGGATGGATTCGAGTTCACAGAGGCCAGCGTGGGAGGTTCGACAACGGGCGAGAACCTGGTTGCGTTTGCGTCGGCATTCGTGTTGGCGGTGCGGCCACGGAGGGCCGCGGCTACAAGACCTTCCAGAAGTTGATGACCACCTGGTCGCGGTGGCGTTCGCCGGAGCCGAGGAAGACGTAGTTCATCATCCACTGATAGTCCGGGTGCGACGTTTCGAAGGTGGGAGTAGTGCGGAAGTAGACGTCCTTCGGGTCAACGGGTTCGCCGGCGTTGAGTTTGGCCATGACTTCGAGCGAGGCGCTTCGGAGGCAACGGTTGACCATCGAGATGAGAACGCCGTCTTCGGTCTCGAGGGCATATTTGGCTTCCAATTCGAGGACACCGTCAGGTCGGACGATTTGCCAGTCCGCGCCGGGGAGCACTTTTCCCTTGAGGCCGGGCCCTTCGAACGTGCCGCCAACGATGGGGACGACGCGCCGGTGCCCGCGAGCCGTAGGGCCGAAGTCGATGACCGGGGCGACATCGACGTGGGTGATGAAGGCAAATTCGAGGTCAGGCAAGTGAGGCATCGTCCTTCGCGTTGAGTGTTGCTTTGTCGAAGCCAGCGAGCTGTTTGTAGCGGTCGGCGACTTCTTCGAGTTCGGCCTGGGAGATGATGGATTCGAGGCGGTCGAAACCGTTCGGTGCGCGTTCTTCGACCATCTGCATCACGATTTCGGGGCCCTGCTGGCGGTTCGCGAGGACGATGCGGGAGGTTGGCGGGAGCCGGTGTGCTTCGTACTCGCGGAACGCTTCGACCGGGTCAGATACGGCTTTCAGCGTTTCCGCAAGGTCTGCCGCATCGAGGATGGCCTGCGACGCCCCGTTCGAGCCGATGGGGTACATCGGGTGGGCCGCATCGCCAAGGAGCGTGACGCGGCCGAAGCTCCAGCGGTCAACCGGATCGCGGTCGGACATGGGGAACTCGTAGATCGCTTTGGCCCCGCGAATGATGGCGGGCACATCGAGCCAGTCGAACGTCCAGTCCTCGAAATCGGGGAGGAACTTCGCCCGGTCGATTTCGCGGTTCCAGTCGCGCGGGGGTTCGCTGTCGCCGCCGACGGTGAGTTCGGCGACCCAGTTCACGAGGGAGCGGCCACGTCCGGCGGCTTCGGCGCTGATGGGATAGGCGACGAACTTCTGAGAGGCGAAGCCGGCCATGATCATCGTGCGGCCACCGAGGAACGGGTCCGCCTCGGTAACGCCGCGCCAGAGGAGGCGGCCGGAAAAGCGGGGAAACGGTTCGTCCGGGTAGAAGGCGTGTCTCGTGGCTGAGTGGATTCCGTCCGCACCGACGAGGACGTCGCCCGTTGCTGCAACGGTGCTCTTCCCGGTGCCCCGGGCGGTGAAGGTGGCCTCGATCTTCGAGCCGCGATCGACGAACGAGGAAAGGGCACAGCCGGAATGGACGCGTTCGGGACCGATGCGGTTCATGACTTCGTCAAGCAGAAGCATTTGCAGGTGGCCGCGATGGACGGAGTACTGGGGCCAGCGATATCCGGCGGCGATGCCCCTCGGTTCCGACCAGATGAGTTTGCCGTGCTTGCTGTAGTAACTCAGGGCGGCGGTTGGGATTGCGCTGACGGCAAGGGTGGGTTGCAGGCCGAGGAGGGTGAGCACGCGGACGGAGTGTGGGAGCAGGTTGATGCCGACGCCGAGCGGCTTGAACTCGGGTGTGGCTTCGAAGACTTCGCATTCGATACCCACCCGGTCCAGGCAGAGGGCCAGGGTGAGCCCGCCAATACCGCCGC
>JANPDX010000269.1:0-4351 GCA_031431695.1 Dehalococcoidia bacterium | reverse complement strand
CCTCGATCGATCCGGCCGGTGCCGAACCGCCGGCCAGGTCTTGCGCGCCGGCGTCGTCGTCTCCGCCGCAGCCCGCGGACGCCAGGATTGCAGTCAGTAAGAACGCGGCCAGGCCGACCGCGAGGTAGGTTCGTTTCATGTCGTCCTCCGAGGCGTGTCTGAGCGAGCACGGTTTGCTACGACGTACTGTAGGAGTATCGGAGAAACACGCTTTCGGTCTACCGATCGGTAAGGGAACCGTGAAGTCAGTGACCGGAAGGGCCCGGTAAAGGCGAACCGGACCCGCTAGATCCAGTGAGAAGTGCCAAGGGCAGCAGCGAAAACGAGCACATGAGCAACTAGGGCTGGTAGAGCGACAGCGGCGGCTAGCGCCAGAAGATGCCTGGTGGGGCGGCCCGGAAGGGGCACTTCGGGGTGAACCAGCCTAACGAGCCTGAATTCCGTATCCCCGTCGGTGAGGCCCGCCCTCAGTGGGTTCGCGGAGAGGTTTGACGCGGCGACGATCGCGTCGAACAGGTCAAGGCGGCGTGCGCCGCCACGGATGGCGTAGTCATCGGCTTCGCACTCGGTCCGCAGCGTCTCTGATTCGACCACCTCGCTGATCCACGGCACGAAGGCGAAGCCGCGCCCGATAGCTCGCAGAAGGAGTCGCCACATCACGTCCCGGCTGCGCCGATGCGCCTCTTCGTGCAAAAGGGCCGCTCGCAGCTTCGCGCCGCCGAGCGCCCGTTCTGCTCCCAGGCTCACGAAAGTAGCCGGCCGCAGAATCCCGGCTGTGAATACCACTATGGCATCCGACGACAATCGCCGGTAGTGGAATCCGTCCATTTGGGCCGGTTGGCTGTGGCTCGTAATGGCTCGAAGTGGGGCCGAGCGGCTCACCACCCGATACATCGCGATAGCGAAGCCGACTGCCGGAAAGACAGATACTAGCGCGATCGCGAAAAACGCCAGCAGCGAGAGATGAGTCAACTCAGTCGCGATGTTTTCAAGTCCGGCGACGTACAGGTGCGACACCACTGGATGCAACGCAGCCGCAGGCGCCAGCATGAGGGCCGCCACGAGGGTCACGAGCGCAAGACGGCTGCTCTGGCTCACCTGTCCAACTCCTGCAGTTGGCTTCGCAGATTGCCCATGAACGCCGGATCGAGACGTTTTGCTTCGGCCAAGAAGGCGGAGAGGCCAGCATTACCGAGCCCGATCATCGCGCCCGCCAGCACCTCTGCCCGGCGCTCGGAAAACTCGTCGCGTGACATGGCGGGCGAGTAGATGTGAGCCTTTCCTGCTCCCCTCCGAGACACGAGGCCCTTTCGGTAGAGTCGCTGTAAGACCGTGAGGATCGTGGTGTACGCCAGCGCCCTGGGCCTTCCGACGGCGTCGAACACAGCGGGGGTGGCGAGCTCACCACGAGCCCACAAGGCTTCCAACACGGTGCTCTCGAGTTCGCCGACGGAAACGGACGGCGTGACCGGCTCAGTCTGATCGTTCATGGATTCATGCTACGAGATCTGTAGTAGCTACGCGCGGGCCGTTCGGTACTGAAACACTGACCTCTCGGCCGTCCCTTTCGGCGACGTCTCTGGCTTTATACTGGTACGGTAGTACGACATCCGGTCGTAAGTCAGTCGCTGGACTGATTTACGACCCTCGGAGCGTCGTGGTTTGAAAGGAACAGCACAATGATCACACCTACGCGAGTCCTGATAGGGATCCTCGCTGTCGCGGTCGTGGGCCTTGCAATTGCATTAGGCGTTGCCCTCGCCACCGACGACGACGGCCCGAGCGACGACATGATGAACCAGGGCCAGGGCTTCGCCGGGATGATGTCGGCCATGGGCTCGGTCGACTCCGATGCGATGCTAGACCACATGAAGGAGGTCCTCGGAGAGGACGGATTCAACCGAATGCTGCAGCATTTGCAGGACCATCGGGCCGGTGCTTCGATGAGTGGCATGACCGAGGTCGATCAGATGATGCACACGATGATGGATGGGATGATGGCTGAAATGCCAGCTGATTCGAACAACATCATGCCGTTGGGAGACCCGCATCATCGGACACCGACGACCACTAGCACACCGACGCCGAGCCGGTAGGAGGAGCGAGACTATGTGGGCAGCACACGAAGGAATGGGCTGGTGGATGCTGTTCGGTGGCGTGTTTTGGATTCTCTTCATCGCGGCCGTTGTATACCTCTTCTCCAGCGCGTTCGACCACGGCGTCAGGAATCCACCAGGCGGTTCCGAGGCTCCACTTGAGATCGCGAAGCGGCGGCTCGCCGCCGGTGAGATCGCGAACGACGAGTATGAACGCATCCGTGAGGCCTTGAGTCGGTAGCCCGACCGGCCGATCGGTTCATGGCGCACGGCGCAGCGGCCGGCAGCCAGACCTGAACCGAGGAAGGAATCGCTATGAACAACATCGCGTCCGGGCCACCGAAACGGGTTTCGCTCGCGTTCGCGGTTGGACTCGTCGGCCTGGTGGGGATGATGGGCAGTCTTGCGTGGATGGCATCCTCACGGGACTGGGGCACGATGATGGGAAACGATCACATGGGCGGGATGATGGGCGGCGGACTGGACACCTCCGGAGACCCTTCCAGTCAGGGGAGCACAACCGAGACGATCACCATCAAGGACTTCTCGTACTCCTCCGGGAACCTCGAAGTGCCCGTCGGCGCCAGGTTGACCTGGACGAATCGGGACAGCGCACCCCATTCGGCAACCGCGAACGATGGGTCGTGGGACACCGGCGTTCTGAGCAAAGGTAAGAGCGCGTCGCTTACCTTCGCGAGCGTCGGCACATTCGATTACTTCTGCACCCTCCACCCCAACATGAAGGCCCGGCTGGTCGTGCAATAAGCACGGCTGGGCCTGTGACCGCAACAGTGGCGCCGCCTGAATCAGTCGTCGGCAAGCGCTTCAAACGGTCCTCCATCGGCGTCCGGTACACCGTCTCGAGGTCGATATGGCAGGCTTACGGGCGGAAGGGTTCCGGCGGAGGCCGGGGCAGCAATCTGCGAGGTTTCGCACCAGGGAAGTCTCGGCGCCACACGGGCCGGAAGGCTTCGAGCGCCGCGGACTGGTGGGTCGGCAGGTCCTGACAGCGTTGGCGCTTCAGCGCTAACCCCTATACGCTATAGCTACTACTTTACGTAGTGGGAGAGAGTTGTGCGACTTCGATTCGGTTTGATTGGGCTTGCACTTGCAGCAGGAGCTGTTCTCGCCGCAGCCTGCGGAGGCGGCAGCGATGACTCATCTATGAATGATATGAGCGCCGGCGGCGATGCGCCGATGACCGTCGCGGGCGCGGACCTGACCGTCAACTTGACTTACTGGGCGATGGAGCCGTCGGGCAAAGAGGTTTCCGCAGGGATGCTCAAAATCGCGGCCGTACACAAGATGGACCACGCCGCTAACGCAAAGGACGGCGGAGCGATGCATCAGTTGGTGCTCGCCAAGCTCGAACCGGGAGCCAAGGCGGGCGAAGGAAAGTTCGGCAAGCTCGCTTTGAACCTGACCGACATCAAGATGGGCGAGACCAAGACCGGCGAAGTCAATCTTGAGCCGGGAACTTACGAACTGGCATGTCTGATGGTGGAGGAAGCCGGAGGCAAGACCTACAACCACTACGATAAGGGAATGTTCACAACCCTGACGGTGAGATAGCCGGTGGAACTGCCAAGTGGCCGCTGGCGGGCGTGGTGCGTTTACGCCGGTTTCCTGGCAGCGGGTGTTGCTGCCATCTGGGTACTCTCGGTCACCGGCTTGCTCGCAACCAGTTCGGCTCAATCCCAGGCCCCGGCGGTCACGCTTGAGCTGCCCGACGGCGAACTCATCAACCTCAACGCTCCCGGGCGGGTGGTTGTCCTGAATTTCTACGCTTCGTGGTGTCCCCCGTGCCGGGACGAAGCGCCAGCGCTCCGGACCGTCGCCGGTCGGCTGGAGGACCGCTCCGATGTGACCATGTTGGGGGTTATCTTCCAGGATGACGCCAACGATGCCGCTCAGTACCTCAACGACTACTCTCTGCCCTACTCCGCGGTCAGCGACGAGGGCGGTCGCCTCGCGAAAGCGTTTCGCGTCGGTGGCATCCCGCGGACGATCGTCATCGACCGCGCGGGCGCGATCGTCCTTTCTCATTTCGGGGCGATCAGAGCCGACCAGCTGTTGGGCGCAATCGAAGAAGCAACCGGACGGTGACGTTCGCGGATCTGGTTGCCCAGTTGTCCCTGCGGTCGCCAGCCCTCACCGCACTGGCGGCGCTCGGCAGTGTGGGCGTTGCCAGCTGGTGGTGGCGGCGAACGCACCCTGATAGCTCTCCGGAGTTGTCCGGACTGCTGCCCGCCCTG
>JANPDX010000268.1:0-8911 GCA_031431695.1 Dehalococcoidia bacterium | reverse complement strand
GGCGGCGCACTGAAGATCCTGTATGACCTGCTCCTCCTCCGGCAGTTCGGTTCGCTGCATCCAGAAGAAGAGGCCGTAGAGTAAGGTTTCGGTTGTTCGCCCATGTGTTTGTGTACTATTGCGCTCCACGTATTGGAGGCTCGGAAGATGACATCTCGAGCGGTCGCAGGGTTGTTTGCAGTAGTTCTTCTCGCCATCGTGTCACTGGGTACGTCCCGGACGGTTGACGCCGCCACCACCCGCACCTGGACTGGCAATGGCACGACCAACAACTGGTCCGAGGCGGCGAACTGGTTAGGTGCGGTCGCTCCAGTCGCGGGAGATCAGCTTGTCTTTCCCCCCTCGGCAAACCGCAAGACGAACAACAACAACTTCCCGGCAAACACGTCGTTTGAAGACGTCACGTTTACGGGCTCGGGTTACTCCATCGATGGCAACCCGATCGCGGTCGTTGATGACGTCATCAACCAGCCGCCAAGCGGGATCAACGTCGTCGCGCTCAACATAAACGGCTCCGCGGACATTGTCTGTCAATCGGGCAAGCTCGTGCTCTCAGGGAACAATGGCTTCAATGAGTCGGTCTACATTCGTGGTGGAGTGGTTCTCGCCACGAGCGACACAGCGCTCGGCTCCACCAACGGGACGACCGAGGTCGATGCGGGCGGCACCCTCCAGCTCTCTGGAGCCATTCACCTTCAGGGCGAGGAGATCGAACTTCGCGGCAACGGGTTCGATGGAAATGGAGCACTCCAGTCGCTCACCGGCGCCAACCGCACGACCGAAGTGCAAATCCGCGGGTTGACGACAATCGGAGTCTTTAACAGTGTCCTGGTGATCGACAGCCTCACCCACTTCGGCACAGGCACGGGCCTCACGCTCGTCGGCGGGGGAAAACTCCAGATTGAGTCATCGACACTTCCCGGTCCGGTGAACGTTGAGCACGGCAACCTCACCTGGAACGGCTCCTCCCAGGCCTTCGTGACAGTCCAATCCGAAGGCTGGCTGCGCGGCACCGGCATGGTCTCTCAGGTGGATGTTTTTGGCGGACTCGTGTGGCCCGGCTCCGGAAACGCCCCTGGCATCCTCGATGTCTTCGGCGCCGCCGTCTTCAACTCCGGCTACTTCCGCATCGACATCGACGGGCCGTTAGCAGGCACCGGTTACGGCCAGCTCGCCGCCCGATCCGTATCCCTCAGTCCAGCCGCAACCCTGCTTGAGGTTGACCTCAATTCGACGCCATCCGTCGGAGACGTGTACCGCATCATCGACACTACAGGCCCCGGCGCTGTCCTCGGAACGTTCCTCAACCTCCCCGAAGGCGCGACCTACACTGATGCCGGCTACGTCTGGAAGATCAGCTACAAGGGTGGCACCGGGAACGATGTCACCATCACGGTCGTCCGCCAGGCTTCCGCCGATCTGCTCCTAAAGATGACCGGGTCGCCGTCGCCAGTGGCCGCGGGCGGCCTCATCGTCTACACGATCACCGTCAAGAACGCTGGTCCGGATGTGGCCAGCTCGCCCACGGTCTCGTTTGGGACGCCCGCCGGTACGACCTACGAGTCCTCCACAAAGCCGGCGAACTGGACCTGTTCGAACCCATCCCCGAGCCCGACCGTCACCTGCTTCGGTTCGGCCATCGCCGCCGGAGACACGGTGATGCTCACGGTCACGTTCCGCGTAAAAGCCGCCACGGCCGGCTCGATAACAGCGACCGCCGGCGTGTCATCGGTCACCAACGATCCCTTCAGCGCGGACAACGCCGCGACCGTCATTACCGGGATCGGCGCGGGCGGCTCACTCCCCTTCAAGCGCTATGTGATGGGCGTCGCGAAAGACTGAGCGGGCTGGCTCCTTGGGTTGGGGGTGAGGTCTACATCCGCTCGATGATCGTCGCCGTGCCCATACCGCCGCCCGTACACATCGCGATGAGTGCGGTCGAAAGGTTGCGGCGTTCGAGTTCGTCGAGCGCGGTCTGGATAAGCATCCCGCCCGTCGCGCCAATAGGGTGGCCGAGGGCGATGGCGCCGCCGTTCACGTTCAGGCGTTCGTTGCCGATGTCCATCTCCCGCTGCCACTTGAGCACGACCGCCGCGAACGCCTCGTTGATCTCGAAGAGGTCGATGTCTTCCTTGCGCATGCCGGCCTTCTTCAGGACCAGTTGCGAGGCCGGCGCGGGCGCGGTCAGCATGATGACCGGCTCACTTCCGGCAGTCGCCGACATGCGGACCCGGCCGCGGGGCTTTAACCCATGCGCCTTCGCATACTCGGGCGATGCCAGCAGCAGGGCACTCGCGCCATCCACAACCCCGGACGAGTTGCCCGCGTGGTGGACGTGTTCGACCTGCTTGATCTGCGGGTAGACGGCCTTGCAGATTTCGTCATAGCTGCGGGTATCGTTCGGCGGGACCATGACGCCCATTTTCGCGAAGGCCGGATTGAGGCCCGCCAGGCTCTCCATCGAGGTGCCGGAGCGTGGGTACTCGTCGTGATCCAGGGCGAGCGTGCCATCGTTGTTGTAGATAGGGACGACGCTACGGTTGAAGCGTCCGGCGTCGATCGCCTCAGCGGCACGGCGCTGACTTTCCACGCCGAGGCGGTCGCAATCTTCGCGTGAGAACCCCTCGATCGTGGCGATGAGGTCCGCCGAAATGCCCTGCGGCACCAGCGGGAACTGTTCGTAGAGGTGGGCGTTGTTCGCCGTGAAGCCGTCTACACTCAGCGCGGCGGGCCGCGACATGGATTCGACGCCACCCGCGACCACCAGCTCCTGCTGGCCGGACATCACGCCCATGGCCGCCATGTTCACCGCCTGTTGGGCCGAGCCGCAGAAGCGGTGCAGAGTCACGCCGGGGACCGTCACCGGCCAGCCGGCGTCCAGCGTGGCCATGCGAGCGATGTCCATCGAGTGGTCGCCGACGCCCGAGCCGTTACCCATGATCACGTCTTCGACATCGGCCGCATCGAATCCGACACGCTCCTGTAACGCCTTCAGAACCTGCGCCAGGATTCGCTGCGGGTGGATATGCGTCATGCTCCCGACCCCTTGCTTGCCGCCGCCGCGGGGCGAACGGACTCCGTCGATGATCCATGCTTCATTCATTTCGGTTGCTCCATTGAGGTTGGTTCGAAACGGCCCGGACGGCGGCTACCCCTGCCGGCAGGTGGTCGATGCCGCCATCTTACCCCGATGGACGGCCGAGCAGCACCGCCGTGAACCGCGACCCATCGGGAGCGGATCCCAGGCCCAGCACCCAAACTCAAGCACCATTGAACCGCGACCCATCGGGAGCGGATCCCAGGCCCAGCACCCAAACTCAAGCTGCCACGCAGAACCGCGACCCCTCGGTCCGCTCCCGAAGGGTCGCGGTTCAAATCACAAGCACCATGCATCAATATGCTAATCTGCCTGTATGCGCACCACACTGAACATCGATGATGATCTCCTGAAGGCGGCGAAGATCACCGCAATTCAGGAGGGCGTCACGCTCACGGCCTACATTGAACAACTTATTCGCCGAGCGAGGAGGGCCGAACGCGGGACCTGGAAGCCAACGCCCCACGGGGGTGGCCCCTTGCCGGGCCTAAACTACGACCGCTTCTCCGAGCTCGTGGATGAGGTTGAGGCTTCGAATGTTCGTCCCTGACGTCAACGTCTTGATCTATGCGTTGCATCGCGATTTCCCTCAGCACATGGCCGCCGTAGGATGGCTTGAACGAGAGGGAAACGGCAGTGAGGCGGTTGGAGTCCCGGACTACGTCCTCAGTTCTTACGTTCGCATAGCTACCAACCCACGGCTTGTCGCTATGTCGATCACCCCGGAGACCGCGTTCGCTGACTGTGACCAGTTTCGGAATATCGTGACATTTCAATCGATTGCTGAAGGCGAGCGACACTGGCAACTCTTCGAACGACTCGTCCTGGAATCCGGCGTTTCCGGTCCGCACATCACCGACGCCTACCTCGCCGCGTTCGCCATGGAGAGCAACGCGACGTTCGTTACCTTCGACAAAGGATTTACCAAGTTCCGGGGCCTGCGGTTGCTTGAGCCCAAAGCGTGAGGTTGGGCGGACTGTCATGCTCCCGCCACTTTAAGGAGAGCCCCCGCCATGCTGCTGGACCCGGACGCCGCATACCTTGACCGCAACGCCGTCCTTCGGCGTCTCGATGAATCAATGGCGACCTTGGAATGGGCTGTACGCCTCGTTCCTGACGAGTGGACGCATCGCGCACCCACCGGACGGATGTCGTCCGAAGATGGTGCTTGGTCCGTGGCAATGAATCTTGCGCACCTGTGCCTGTATGCCGAGCGATTGCCAATCCCGGTCCTTGAAAGCATCCTTGCCGGTGAAGACGGAGTCAGCGGTACATGGTTTGGTGAACCGTCGCCCTTTGAAAAGGCGGCAATTGAATTGGCCGCCGCGCCACTGCCCGCAATCTTGCAGCGGTTACAGACTGCCCGATCCAGACACGTGGACCTGGCTCTCAGTTTTCCAGAATCCGCCTGGGCTCTACCAACAACCAAAGCGTGGGGCGGGAACGGATACGGCCCAGCAGCGTGGAGCCCAGCCCGTGTCATCGCCAAAACGTTCCAGCACACGTGGGAGCACGGAAACGCCATTCTGAGAGTGGCATTGTTCGCCCCACGCGACCTCGTGGAAGAATAACCGGCACTTTCCGAGACACAAAGAAGCCGGCCCCGAAGGCCGGCTTCTTGCTAACGACTAATGACTGATGACTAACGGCTAGTTCAACCGCTCGAAGATCGTGGCGATGCCCTGCCCGCCGCCGATGCACAGGCTGACGATGCCGAAGCGGCCGCCGGTGCGCTCAAGTTCGTGCATGAGCTTCACCGTGAGGATTGCGCCGGTCGCGCCGACCGGGTGGCCGAGGGCAATCGCGCCGCCGTTCGGGTTCACCTTGTCCGGGTCCAGCGAAAGTTCGCTGGCACACGCGCAGGAAACGCTGGCGAAAGCCTCGTTCAGTTCGATGCAGTCGATCTGGGACATGGTCATCTGGGCCCGGGCGAGCACCTTGTTGATGGCCGGGATCGGGCCGCTGCCCATGATCGCCGGCTCAACGCCGGCTTCCGCGCGGGCCACAATCCGCATGCGCGGGGTCGCGCCGAGCTCCTTCGCCTTTGAAGCGCTCATCAGCGTGAGCGCGGCGGCGCCGTCGTTGATGCCGCTGGCGTTGCCGGCCGTGACCACGCCACCTTCCTTGAAGGCCGGGCGCAGCTTGGCGAGCGCTTCGGCGGTGGTCGCACGAGGGTACTCGTCGACATCGAAGACTTTGTCTTCCCTGCCAACTTTGATGTTCAGCGGGGCGATCTGATCGACGAAGCGGCCGGCGTCGATGGCGGCGATGGCACGGCGCTGACTCTCGGCCGAGAACTCGTCCTGGGCGACACGGCTCACTTCGAACTGCTCGGCAAGGTTTTCGGCCGTGATACCCATGTGGTAGCCCTTAAACGGGTCACTGAGCAGGTGAATGATGCCGTCTTCGATGCTGTCATGCCCGAGGCGATAGCCCGTCCGCGCCTTGCGCAGATAGAACGGCATGCGCGTCATGTTCTCCGCGCCGCCGGCGATGACGACGTCGGCATCACCAGTCTGGATAAGGCGGGAAGCGGTATTGATCGCTTCAAGGCCCGAGCCGCAAATGCGGTTCACGTTCATTGCCGGGGTGCCGACCGGCAGGCCCGCCTTCACCGCCGAGTGGCGTGACAGATAGGCGTCCTCGGCCACCTGGCCAACGATGCCCATGATCACCTGGTCCACGTTTTCAGGGTCGATCCCTGCGCGAGCAACCGCTTCGCGGATCACATGAGCGCCGAGGTCAGAGGCGGAAACATCCGCGAGGGAGCCCTGGAACTTGCCGATGGCAGTCCGGACGCCGCTGGTAATTACGACATCTTCCATGGTGTTCATTCCTGTGGTGCTAAAGGTCGCTGGAGTGCCGCTTTCCGCGCGCCTCCAGGATGCACGATCACGTCATTGTACGGAGCCTGAGAACCCCATGCCAGTGGATAGGAGATGGGGAAGGTATAGGGGAGGGCTATGTCCGTAGTTGCGGGTCTTGTACCCGCTCGGCGCCATGCGCCCAACGAAAATGCCCACCGAAGGGGAGTCGCGGAGTTCCGTCTCCGCTAGCGCCATGCACTAGGAGCATCTTCGCATCCAGCGCGGAGTCCCATTCCCACGGCCTTCGACACTCTTCAACGACGATGGCACCGGTCCTCGCCGTTGCTTCCATCAGGATGTCGCCCGTCTAGTTCAACTCTAGAAGTTACCGCGCCGCCCGTTCCTCAGCGTAATTAATCAAATCCAGCTCCCCCGGTGATCGGCCCTCGGCCGTGAGTAACAACCCCGCCTCGGCTCGGTGCTGGGTGCCGTGATTCACGACGTGGACAAGCATCCGCCAGACGGGCACGTCACCGAATACGACCGCGACGAAGTCGTCCGTGAGGGTAGGCAACCATGCGGATTGCACGGCCCATTCTGCTTCCCACAGCGCGCGTAGTTCACCGATGGTCGGAAGCGCTTCCTTCTCTGGCTCGGGGCCTTCTTCGCTTCCGTGCGACTGGAATGCGATGCGCCACCGCTGGACGGCGCCGAGTTGATGGACGAGCACACCACCCAGGCCGCGCTCGCCAATGGCGTTCGGACGCGACCAAACGACCGCGTCGAGGCCGTCCAGGGCGGCCAGCACCTTGCCGGTCGCCCATTGGTCGTACGCGAACAGAAAGCGAACCTCATCAGCCTGCATGTGGCGGCCTTCTACTGGACTGAGGCGAGGCGCCGCCAGCGCCGTGATCGACAACGAGGTATTCGGCTATTGCAATTTCACTCGACCGCGCGCATGCGGAGCGCCGAGTATACCCGGCAAGCGCTCGAATTGGACTTTCCCTAAAATGCCAACAAGCACCAGAGGAAACACCGCACATGCCCAAACTCAGAGTCCACAACTTCTCCATCTCAATGGATGGCTACGGCGCCGGACCATCGCAAAGCCTGGAAGACCCGAAGGGTGTGGGTGCGGACCAACTCCACACCTGGGTGTTCGAAACGCGCACGGGACGCCAGATGATCGGCGAGGAAGGCGGCGAATCGGGCATCGACGACGAGTTCTGGCGACGCGGCGACGTTGGCATTGGCGCGACGATCATCGGTCGCAACATGTTCGGGCCGATTCGCGGGGAGTGGCCCGATAGCGAGTGGAAGGGCTGGTGGGGCGACAACCCGCCGTATCACCACCCGGTGTTTGTGCTCACGAATCACGCGCGGGACTCGATCACGTTGGAGGGTGGCACCATCTTCCACTTCGTCACCGAGGGCATCGAGTCCGCACTCGAACGTGCCCGTGCCGCCGCCGGAGACAAGGACATCCGCCTCGGCGGTGGTGCCTCAACGATTCAGCAGTACTTGTGCGCCGGCTTGATCGATGAGATGCACGTCGTGATGGTCCCGGTATTCCTCGGCGGCGGCGAACGTCTCTTCGACAACCTGGATGGCGGCCCGGCTGGCTACAAATGCGCCGAACTCGTCGCCTCGAAGTCCGTGGTCCATGCGCAGTTCGTGCGGGCGTGATGAACTCTGTAGACCCACTTCCCGCGGATGTCGACAATTTGGGCATGCTGCTTTCTGACGACGTGGTCACGCTCCGCCCATGGTCGAAAGACGACGCGTGGTTCATGGCGGAGGCAAACGCCGACCCGGCGATCCGGCGTTATAACGGGGTCCTCGACCGGCGTGGATATCCGGCGCTGCCGCTCTCGACCGCAGCCGCTGAGGCTGTCATCGACGAATTCTCGTCGAATGCGCGGGCCTTCGCTGCGACCGGCAGACCAACTGGTGTTGCCTTCGCGGTCACGGACGCGGGCACTGGCGATCTGGTCGGCTGCTGTGGCGTCGACGACTGGTCGAAAGCGGATGTTGCGCAGTTCGGTTACTGGATCGCACCGGGCGCGAGAGGGCACGGTTACGCGAGCCGGGCGGCGATCCTGCTCACTCGCTGGCTGTTCAAGCTGGGCGCGGCTCGCATATTTTTGACGATCGTTGCAGAGAACGAGGCGTCAATCGCGGTAGCGCGCCGAGCGGGATTTGTGCATGAGGGGACGATGCACGCACACGGTGCCTGGCAGGGCGGGCGCTGCGACGTGATGTGGTTCGCGGCGTTGCCGGAGGAGTGGCCGCATGCGCGTTAGCCTCGCGGCAGGCCCAGTCCGCGCGTCGCGATGACGTTGCGCTGAATCTCGCTCGTCCCGCCTTCAATCGTGTTCGCGACCGAGCGCAGGAAGCCGTGCGTGTACTGTTCGAATTCGGAATCCGGCGCGTGGCCCTGCCCCACCATGCCCAGTACCTGCATGGTCATGCTCGTGATTCGCTGGTTCAGCTCCATCGCGCAGAGCTTTGCCATCTGGGCGAGCAGCGTGGGCGCAATGCCTGTGCGCTCCTGTTCGGCGGCGATGCGATAGCCAACGAAGCGCAGGACCTGAGACGAAATGACGCAATCCACGAGCCGGCCGCGAGTTGCGCCGTTCAGCTTCGCCTTACCTGAACGCACGAGCGCGATGAAGTCGTCGATCGTGCGCCGCGCACCGGAGGTCGAACCTATCGACGAGCGTTCGAAATCGAGCGCCACCGCCAGCGTGTACCAGCCACGGTTCTCTTCGCCCACCAGGTTCGAAGCCGGGATGCGCACGTTATCGAAGAAGACTTCGTTGAACTCGTGGTTGCCGGTCATGTTCACGAGTGGTCGCACCTGGATGCCGGGGGTGTCCATCCTAATCGTGAACATGGACATTCCCTTGTGTTTCGGAGCGTTCGGGTCGGTGCGTGCGGCAAGCCAGCCAAGGTTCGAAGCGTGCGCGCCCGAGGTCCAGATCTTCTGGCCGTTGACCACGTAGTC
>JANPDX010000267.1:0-2333 GCA_031431695.1 Dehalococcoidia bacterium | reverse complement strand
GGCGTTCTCCCGGTCATTAACGAACAGGCCATCGAGTACATCACCATGACCGGCCTCGCGCTCGACTGCCGCATCGCCGGCTTTTCGAAGTTCGACCGCAAGAACTACCCCTACCCGGACCTGATGAAGGGCTACCAGATTACGCAGTACGACCTGCCGGTCTGCGAAGGCGGCTGGCTCGATATCGCCCCCGAAGGCGAAGAGCCGAAACGCGTCGGCATCACCCGCGTCCACATGGAAGAGGACACCGCCCGCCTGCTCCATCGCACCGATACGGTGACCGGCGAAGGCTTCACCCTTGTCGATATCAACCGTGCCGGTTCGCCGCTGATGGAAATCGTCAGCGAACCGGATATGCGCACGCCGGCCCAGGCCCGTGACTACCTTGTGCGCCTTCGCCAGATACTCCGCTACATCGGCGTGAGCGACGCGGATCTCGAGGCTGGCAACTTCCGCTGCGACGCCAACGTCTCGCTGCGCGTGGTAGGCGCGCCCGAGTTCGGGACGAAAGTCGAAGTCAAGAACATGAACAGCTTCCGGGCGGTACACGATGCCATCGCCTTCGAGGAGATTCGCCAGGCTGGCATGCTCGACCGCGGCGAGCGGATCATCCAGGAGACGCGCGGCTGGGTGGACGAACGCAACGAAACGGTCAGCCAACGCACGAAGGAACACGCGAACGACTACCGCTATTTCCCGGAGCCGGACCTGCCGCCCCTCAAGCTCAGCGGCAAGTACATCGAAGCGGCGCGGGCGAAGCTCCCCGAACTGCCGGAAGCCCGGAAGGTCCGCTTCATCAGCCTGGGCCTTTCCGAGCACGAAGCCGTCTCGCTGACTGAAGACCGTGCGCGCGCGGACTACTTCGAGGCTGTCGCCAGGGCCATTGCGCTGGACCCATCGCGGAGTATCAAGCTCGCCGCCAACTGGGTGCTCGGCGAAGTGGGCCGTTGGCTTAACGCCGAGGACGCGGAAATTGACCGGTTTCCGCTCTCGCCGGAACATCTCGCCGCCCTGGCGCGTCTGGTTGAAGAGGGCAAGGTCACATCGAACGTGGGCAAGGAAGTCTTCGAAAAGATGATAGCCACCGGCAAGGCAGCCTCGGAAATCGTCGAAACCTCGGGCCTCTCCCAGATCAGTGGAGAAAACGAACTCGTTGGTGCCGTCCGCGCCGCCATCGCCGCTAATCCGAAGGCCGTTGCCGATTACAAGGCCGGAAAGACAAGTACGGTGATGTTCCTCGTCGGCCAGGTCATGCGTGAGACAAGGGGCAGGGCCAACGCTGGCGTCGTCCAAGGACTGATCGAGAAGGAGCTAAATGTTTAGTCTTCCGAGCAATATCGCCACCCGATGGTACACTTCCCCGCGATGACGTTTCGCACCATTCGCGACCATTCGGCGCTCAAGTGGCTGTACCCCGGGATGCACATCAAGCGGTGGCTTGCCCTGCTGCTCTTCGGAATCTCGCTGATGGGCCTCGGTATCGCCTACGTCCTCAAAGAGGCCTACCTCCAGGTCGAACTCCCGGGAGCCTTCTACTATCTCACGCTCCAGTTCATTCCCCGCTGGGGACGCGGCGTGTTGTTCATGGTCCTCTCGCTGACCACGGTCTGCATCTCGGTCTTGAAGCTCAACCAGTCTCTGCTTTTCGCGTTTGTCCGGCCGGACCACCGAGAACAGGGCACGGGCCTCGCCCAGGCGATCTACAACAAGCGGTTCCTCAGCCGTGGCCCTCGGGTCGTCGCGATTGGCGGCGGGACAGGCCTCTCCACGCTCCTCCGCGGAATCAAGGACTACACCAGCAACCTCACGGCGATCGTCACCGTGGCCGACGATGGTGGCAGCACCGGCCGCCTGCGCCAGGAGTTTGGCGTTGTTGCGCCCGGCGACCTGCGGCAGTGCATCGCCGCACTCGCCGAGGCCGAGCCACTCATGTCTCGCCTCTTCCAGTACCGCTTCACGGAAGGCACCGGTCTCGAAGGTCACTCCTTCGGTAACCTCTTTATCGTTGCCATGGCCGAAGTCACCGGGAACTTCGAAACGGCCATTCATGAGGCCTCACGCGTACTCAATGTGCGCGGCACAATCCTCCCATCGACGCTTGAAGACGTGACTCTCAGCGCCCGCACCCATGAGGACGAAATGGTCCACGGCGAGCACAACATTACCGAGCATGGCGCCCGTATTCGTGACCTCTACCTGAACCCGGCGAACGCCGAAGCCCACCCGGACGCTGTTCGAGCCATACTCAACGCGGACATCATCGTCATCGGCCCCGGCAGCCTCTACACCAGCGTTTTGCCGAACCTTTTGGTCCCCGGCATCCAGAAGGCACT
>JANPDX010000266.1:0-1669 GCA_031431695.1 Dehalococcoidia bacterium | reverse complement strand
GGCCCCATAGCGACGCCGAAACGCAAGGGCGTACTCCGCCACTGCCTGCTCTGACATGCTGCCTCCAATCCTGTCCCTTCGGTAACAGGTTTATGAGGCAACGACCCTTCCTTCGGTAACATCTCCTTTGAGGCAGATCGCGTCCTCGCGCCCGTGGCGGTCAACGCGCTAGGCTCGATCGATGACCACCGGCACCCTCTACCAGATCAACTCCTCGACGGGCGGCGTGCCAAAACTGCCCGTGCTCGAAGCGCGCATCGGCGAACTCGGCATCGAAGGCGATTCCGTCGCCCACCCAGACATCCATGGCGGCCCCGACCGAGCCGTCTGTCTCTATTCGATGGAGCGGATCGAAGCGCTCGCGGCGGAAGGCCACCCGATCGCAGCGGGCTCCGCCGGTGAGAATCTGACGATTCGCGGCATCGACTGGGACCTCATGGCGCCGGGCGCGCGGCTTCGTTTCGGCACCGAAGTCCTGCTCGAAATCACTCGCTATACAACCCCATGCAGCGCGATCCGCGGGTCGTTTAAGGACAGCGATTCGAACCGCGTCCACCAGAACCTGCATCCCGGCTGGAGCCGCGCCTACGCGAAAGTCCTCGCCGGTGGCATAGTGCGCCCCGGTGATACGGTGGAGCTTGTTGGAGTAACGGAATGATGCAGTTCGGCGACCTGTTCGAATACAACCTCTGGGCAAACGAGACCATCCTTGCCGCGACCGACCAGCTTGCCGCAGGCCTCGATACGCCCATGCCCGAACTTGGCGGCTCGGCGCTGCACCTGCTCGACCATCTCGCGCTCGTCGAGGCGGCATTCCTCGCCCTCATGTCCGGCGATGGTAGGCCGCCGAGGGAGAATGACCGCCCGTACGTCGAAGTGCGCAAGGCCCTGAAAGCAGTAGACGCGGGCTTCATCGCCGCCATCCCGAACCTCGAAAAGCGGCTCGCCGAATCGTTCGAGGTACCGTGGTTCGGGCGTACGTTCACGATCGAGCAGGGCCTGACGCAGGTCGCGACCCACTCCGTGCAGCACCGTGCCGGAATCGCGGCAGGAATCGCTCGCGCTGGCGGCACGGTCGAAGACCTGGACTACATCATGTGGTTGTATGCGAAGCGTTAAAAGGTTGCCATCGGACGCTGTTTGGACCGTGATTCTGGATGTAGCATGGCTTTCTGTGTGCCTGACGCTGGTCGTCTGGTCTGCGCGACGCCGACGATGGGCCGCCGCTGCCCTCATCACCGCCGGGCTGCTCGTGCCTGTTATTCTCGCCTGGGCGGCAGTCATCAGCCAGGAGACCGCCGACGAAAACATTGAGCCGATCTTCTCGTCTATCGGACTGCACTGGATCGCGTGGTGTGTTGGGCTTGTCCTTGGGCTTCCTTTCGCCGCGCTTGGACTGGCCATTGGGCGTGGCTCAGACCGCGATTTACACTCGAATACACATCGAATACGCTAACGTCATCACCGCGAGAGGTCTCCGTTGACGCGATAACACCGGCGAAGCGCATACACGAAACAGGCCCGATTCTTGGCGCCTGCCGTGTCCCGGTGTGTCCCAACCTCCCGCTCCCCCACCGACTGCGTTCTCGTCTCCAGCCGATCCGTCCCGAGCGGGAGCATGTCCCGTGGAGAACCCGGCATGTTGTCTGTTTCCTCTGTTGGCCGCGAG
>JANPDX010000265.1:0-7613 GCA_031431695.1 Dehalococcoidia bacterium | reverse complement strand
TCGAACTCCGCCGCGAACTGGTCGGCACCGACGCCGAGGAACTGGCCGCTTTCGCCGACGCAGCCGGACGCGGCGGGCCGCTGCGCTTCGGCCGCAGCCAGGCCGGCGGCCGGGACCGCGGGCGGCGTTACCGGCGGTAGCTACCATGGTATATACTTCAAGCGACAATGAAGACCTGTTCGACTGGGACGACGACAACGCGGGCCACATTGCGCGGCACGGGGTCGAATGGCCGCAAGCGGAAGAGGCACTGGCCGATCCGCAACGGTTCGGCCTCGGTCAGGCGACGGTACGGGGCGAGTTGCGTTACTCCTACGCCGGGAAAACCGAATCCGGTCGCGTACTGGTTGTCGTATACACCCACCGCCGTGGCCGCATCCGAGTTGTCACGGCCCGCGAGGCCAACCCATCGGAAACTCGGAGCTATCGGAGGCGCAATTGATTAAGGGTGAACTCATCGAAGTGAGTTCGTGGTCCGAAGTACCGGACTTCACGACCATCGAGGAAGAACGCGCATTTTGGCAGTCGCACTCGTTCGGAGGCAGTCTGCGCGGGCCGACTTTCATAGATGATCCTTTGCTGCCTCCTGTCAGGGCTCGCGCAACCCCCGTGTCCCTTCGCTTCGACGTGGACACCATCAAACGCCTGAAGGCGCTCGCAGCGCGACGAAACAAGGGGTATCAGACTATCGCAAAGGAATTCGTCGCCGAGCGTCTCTACGAAGAAGAAAAGCGCGAGGGGATCATCGGCGAGACGCGAGCCTCGTAGAGACCCCTCCCCGCCAGCCCACGTCGCTATGACAGCGGACGCTGTGCACAGGGGCGGCCCATGCCCCACCATCGGGCCATGCGAATCCTTGGAATCGACCCGGGACTGAACACTACCGGCTGGGGCCTCATCGAAGCGTCCGGCAGCGACTGCGCCCATGTGAAACATGGCGCGGTCCGCACGAAGCCCGCCGATGGCAAGAGCCACCGCCTGGTCATCCTCCGCGACGCGGTCTGCGCTCTTGCCCGCGAATATGGCGCCACGCACGGCGCGATCGAGGCCGGGTACGTGGGAGCGCACCCGAAGAGCGCCATGGCCCTCGGCGAGGCGCGCGCGGCCTGCATCCTTGGCCTCGCCGATGCCGGCCTGGAAGTCGTTGAATACTCTCCCGCCCTGGTGAAGTCGACCGTCTCCGGCTACGGGCGCGGCGAAAAGGCGCAGGTGGCGGAGATGGTGCGCCTGCAACTGCGCATGGCGAAGACCCCGACCCCGGAAGACGCCGCCGACGCCCTGGCGGTCGCCATTACGCACTGGGCCCACGCCCGGCTGGCGCGCTAGTCAATGACGAGGAACACGCTAGAATCCCGTTCAAACACCAACGAACGGGAGACTACCCATGGACGAACAGACAGCAGCAGCGAAGAAAACCATCCTCAGGACCATTCCCTACGGGCTTTACATTCTCGGAGTGAGCCACGCTGGCGAAGACTCGGCCGCGTGCATCAACTGGGTCACCCAGACCTCGTTCGATCCGCCGCTCGTCGTCATGGGCGTGAAGAAGGACAGCGGCGCCTACGCGCTCCTCAAGAAGAGCGGCAAGTTCGCCCTCTCGTTCCTCGAAAGCGGCCAGAAAGACCTCGCGTTCGCCTTCTTCAAGCCCACCACCGTCGAAGCGAACCACATCAACGGCTATGAATTCGAACGCGGCGCGATAAGCGCGGCGCCTGTTATCTCGGCAACCCCCGCGTTTATCGAGGGCACCTACGTCGGCGAAGTCGACATGGGCGACCACTCCTGCGTCGTCGGCCTGGTCACCGACGCTGTCCTCAAGCGCGATTACCAGATCCTCACACTCAAGGAATGCGGCGTGAACTACGGCGGTTGATGTCACCCCGGAGGCACGGAGCACACGGTGTGATGGGGAAACGAAGGCATCCTTGTTGAAGCATGAGGATCTCACGAGGAACATCGTCGGCGCAGCAATCGATGTTCACCGCGAACTCGGCCCGGGGCTCTTGGAGTCGGTCTACGAGGAGTGCCTGGCGTTCGAGTTGACGCAACGCGGCCTGGCATTCGCCCGTCAGGCACCGCTTCCGCTGACCTACAAGGGGATGTCGCTTGACTCGAATCTTCGGCTCGATTTGGTGGTCGAGGACGTTGTCGTTGTGGAGTTGAAGTCAGTCGAGGCGATCCTGCCTATCCACGAGGCACAACTGCTCACGTACCTCCGGCTCACCCGATGCGAGGTCGGGCTGCTTATCAACTTCAACGTCCGCGTCCTCAAGAATGGCATCGTCCGCCGCGTACTCTGACAACGAAATCTCCGTGGTCTCCGTGGTCTCCGCGTGCCTCCGTGGTGTCCTACCGCGAGCACATCCGGCGCGTCAGTTCCCATACCATCTGGCAGTTCAACTTGAACGACTCCAGGCTGACACGTTCGTTGTGCCCGTGTACGCCCCGCGCGATCTCGGGAGTCGTCAGGCCGCCCGAGAAGCCGTAGGAGATCATCCCCCGGTTACGGAGCACGCTGCTGTCAGTGAACCCGACAGTCATGCCCGGCACCACGACCGCGTCCTCCACGTGTTCGTGGATCACGTCCTCCATCACCCGGAAGAGTTCCGTGTCGTGCGTGTTGGTGTCGGACCAACCGACATGCACTCGCTCGATGGTCACTTTAGGGTCGTCGATGACCTTCGCCAGTTCGGCTTCGAACGCCTCCGGCTTCACGCCCGGCAACAGCCGGATATCCAGCGTGGCCTCGGCGCGCGCTGGAATCACGTTGTGCTTGATTCCCGAGGCCGCGGTGGTCGCACTGATGGTGTTCGTGAGCAGGGCGCGCACACGAATGTCCTTCTCCGCCGCGGCCTTGAGTCCTTCGACTGTCGCTTCGCCTTTGTAGATGCCGGCTTTGCTCAGCCGCCCGAAGTACTCCGTAAGCACGGGTGAGACAGTCATCTCGCGGTTCCACTCCTGGATGCGGTACATCGCGCGGACCAGGCGGTCGAGGGCGTTGTCATCGTGCGGCATGGAGCCGTGGCCGGGGCGGCCTTCCGCCACGAGGCGCAGCCAGAGCGGGCCCTTTTCGGAAACGGCGATGCTGTATACGGGCCGCTCGACGCCGAAGACTTCGGTCGTGCCGCCGCCGCCCTCGTTGATGACATACTCAGCCTCGAGAGTCTCCGGATACTCGCGTTCGATGAAGCGCATCCCGAACTCGCTGCCGGCCTCTTCGTCGGCCTGGGCGAAGAACACGACATCGCGCGCCAGCGGCACGCCAAGCCGCTTCAGCGAGATGAAGGTCATAAGCTGAGCAATCCCGAGGCCCTTCATATCGAGCGCGCCGCGCCCCCAGATGTGGCCGTCCTTGATGTGGCCGCCGAAGGGATCCTCGTCCCAGAACTCGCGCTGCACCGGCACCACGTCGGTGTGATTTAGCAGCATGAAGGGCCGCTTCGAGCCGTCGCCCTTGAGCACCGCGCGCAGCGATACCCGCCGGTCGCCCGCATCGTAAAGGTCGTAGTCGATGCCTTCGCGGTGGAGGATCGCTCCAAGGAAGTTGCAGGCGAGGATCTCGTTGCCCGGCGGGTTCGAGGTATCGACACGGATGAACTCGCAGAGGTATTCGAGCGCTTCGTCGAAGTAGGTGTCCCAGTTGATAGCGGATGGCGTGGTCATGGCCGCAATCCTACGCGAGCGGGGCGACGTACCACAGAGGCAGAAAGAGTTGGGCATGAGGTTCTAACGCGGAGACGCGGAGACGCCGAGGTTTGGAGGTTTTCGGTCGTACGGTGACTCCAAAAAATCAAACTCTGCGCCTCCGCGTTCCGTCTCTACGCTTGAGTAACAACGTTTGCCGCGAGCAATGCGTCGATGTCGGAGTCCGAGAGCCCACACTCCAACAGCACTTCGCGCGTGTGATGCGCCAGTGGCGGCGACGGGCGCGCGGCCTCCGTTGGCGTTGCCGACATGCGAATGATCGGGGCAACCACGCGCTGCGGACCCGTGACCAGGTGCTCCAGTTCGGTCGTCATCGCGGCCGCAACAACCTGCGGGTCGTCTGCCATGTCCTCGGGCTGGTTCACCACGCTCGCCGGGACACCAGCTTCGAGGAACAACTCGACCCACTCGTTGGCCTCCCGCGCCATGAGCCGCCCTTGAATCTCGCGACGCCACTCTTCGATGAGGCGCAGGTTCTCGGGATCTGCTGCATTGAAGTCCGGTGCATCCGTCGAATCGTGGAAATCAAGAATGCGACGGATCGTGTCTCGCGTCCGAAACGTGATCGCGCCGAGCACGAGCGCGCCCTTTTTCGTGTGATAGCCGCCGTAGTACAGGCGATGGCTTGCGAACCGGGGCCCTTGTGCCTTTCGGATGGCCGCTATCTCGTCATACGGCGCGCCCGAGTCCTGCTTCTCGTGGATCGCCGCGATCAGCGGGTCCCGTCCCACGGTGTCGTGAAGCGGCTCACGCATCACCCGGTCCGAGAGCAGCTCGAGCGCCGTGTGGAGCAACGAAACGTGGATTTCCTGGCCGGCTCCAGTCTGTGCCCGGTGAAACAACGCCGCGCAAATTCCTGTCGCGGCAGCCAGCCCGGTTGTCCGGTCGATATAGGTGCTGCTGGTTAGCGTGGCTGGCGCGCCGTGGTCATCGACTTTGCCCTCGGTCGCCATAATGCCGCTGTAGGCTTGGGCGATAATGTCGCTGCCCGCGCGCTGCACGAACGGCCCGCGGTCCCCGAAGCCGGTGATGTTGGCATAGACCAGCCGGGGGTTCAGTGCCGAAAGCGTGGCGTAGTCGATGTGGAGGCGTTCGGCGACTCCCGCGCGGTAGTTCAACAGGACGACGTCGAATCCCGTGATGATGCGCTGGATGAGTGCCTGCCCTTCGGGTTTCGAGAGGTCTACCGTCAGGCTGCGCTTGCCACGGTTGAGCGATTGGAAGTACTTGCCCTCGTTCGGTACCACCGCGCCGCTATTGCGCCGGTTCTCTCCCTCGGGCGGCTCGACTTTGATCACATCCGCTCCCATGTCGGAGAGCACGATCCCCGCGAACGGTCCCGCAACGATTTGCGAGAGTTCGAGCACGCGAATGCCGGCCAGTGGCCCCGTCGCGGCCATCAGCCCCTCGGCAGCCCGAGGCCGCGCGTCGCGATGACGCCGCGCTGCACCTCGCTGGTCCCGCCACGGATCGTCGCCGGCACCATGCCCAGGTAAAGCCGCCCGAACGACTCTTCTTCGCCCTCGACAACCTGCCCGCGCAGCCCAAGCACTTGCATGCACGTCTGCGCGACCCGCTGCGAAAGCTCTGAATTGTAGAGCTTCGCCATTGATGCCTCGTCGTTGGGGATTTGCCCGCGGTTCTGCATCGAGATGATTCGCATCGAGAACTGGTACATCACCTCGGCCTCGATGTAGCGCTGGGCTATTTCGTGGCGCAGCACAGTCGCATCGAAACGGCGGCGAAGAATCGGGTCGGCCTGTACCGAATCGAGCAGCCGCCGCAGCGTGCGCTTTGCGCCAATCGCGCCGCCGATGTTCGAGCGCTCGAAGTCCAACAACGTCATCGCGACGTACCAGCCGCGATTCTCCTCGCCGACAAGGTTGGCGGCTGGTACGCGCACGTCTTCGAAGAAGACCTCGTTGAAGTAGTGGCGGCCGTTCATATCCACCAGCGGACGGATTGAGATGCCCGGAGCCTTGATGTCATCGATCAGCAGAAACGAGATGCCGCGGTGCTTGGGCGCGCTCGGGTCGGTACGGACCAGCGCGAAAATGGCATCGGCGGTATGGGCCGCCGATGTCCATATCTTCTGTCCATTGATGACGAAGTCATCGCCGTCGCGCGTCGCCCGGGTTTGCAATGACGCGAGGTCGGACCCTGCGCCGGGTTCGCTGTAACCCTGCGCCCAGGTGGCCTCGCCCGCGAGGATCGGCGGCAGGTAGCGGCCCCGCTGAGCTTCCGTCCCATGCACGATCAGCGTCGGCCCAAGCATCGCGAGACCGGAGCCGCCGACCGCGGGAGCGCCGGCGCTGGCGAACTCCTGGTTAAGGACGAACTGCTCGGCGGATGTCATGCCGCCGCCGCCGTATTCCTTCGGCCAGTGCGGAGCGACCCAGCCGCGTTCTGCCAGGGCCGCATGCCAATCGACGGCTGCCTGCCGGGCGACCGGGTCAGCCGACTTGCGGTCGTTCTCCCAGGCACGTTCGCCCGGACCGCCACGGGCAGCGGCCACTCTATAGCGGGCGGGCAGCCGCTTTTCGATGAGGTCGCGAACAGCAGTCCGAAATTCTGCCTGCTCCGGAGAGTCGTGCCAGTTCATTGTTGGGGGGAAGTCTGAAGGGGCTTTGGTTGGGCTGCAATCGCCGGGACACAGAAAGAGCCGCGGGGGTGGAGCGGACACCCCGGCGCGGCTCTTGCTGTGAATTCTAGCGACTGCTAAATAAGCTGACAATACTTTTGGGTTAGTGCATCGCAGCTTGCGATAACTCTCGGCGTCATGATGTGCGCCTCGTCCGCCGTGTACCTGACAATGACCCGGTGAGACGGCGCCTGGTGGGCGTGAGCATCCCGGCGCTCGACGGAATGCGCCGTGGCGGCCCGTTTGGGCGCGACGACACAGCGAAGAATATCGACGCTGACTTGGTCAAAGAAGCAGCCCAACTCGTCGGTGAAATCGCCCCTGGAGTGAGCGTGAAACCAGGCCGCTGAATCTAGCCCAAACCGATTTTACAGTCCGTTGACACGAGCCTTACGCCAAGTCGTTGAAGCGCCGTCGCATTTTGGGGTTACTGGTTGTAGCCGAGCTTCCCCCTCGTGGGGAAGGCGGGGGACCCAATTGGTGGGGTGAATTGCACTGCCAGGTGCACAGGCGAATTCCGACGCCGAACCCGTCAGCTAACCTCGTAGGCTTTCGGAGGGCAATCCGGCCCTCCCTGAAAACTCGCCACCGTGTCCGAAAACGTGTCACGGCGGTCCCCAGGAGGAACGTAAATGTCTGTATTTTCCGGTACTTACGCACCCGCCCGCCCGGAGGTTTCGAACCTCGTTGTTCGCGATGCCATCAGCACGGCGCGGGATCAGTTGCGCCAGGCTTCACAGCTACCATTCCACGGGTCTACGCATGACTCGTGGTGCTCATTATTCATTGGCCATATCACCGATGCACGCGCCAACCTCCGCCGGCACATCTGGCTGGTCAGGCTGGAAGATTCACCGCTGAACCAGGCGGAGAGGGCAGAGCCGCGGCTGTGCCCGCAGTCGGCAGTTCAACGCCAGGAACAAGACGATTTGGCCGAGGCCCTCGACGGTCTCGCTGGAGCGGCTATGGTCGCTGGCCCAATCGACATCTGGAGGATGATCGAACTCGGAGAACAAGCAATCCTGCTCGAGTTGGCCCTGGCCCGGCATCAAACCCGGCTCTCGCAGTTGCTTTTCGAAGCTACTCAACAGGATGTCGGCGGCGAGGGATAGGCCCTTCTCCGCAGTTCTCGCGAAGGCCGTGGGTAACCACGGCCTTTGCATTTGCGGCTGCGTCAGCGGCAGTTGTTCGCGCCCGGAACCGGAGTGCACGGCGTTGGTGGCGGCGGTGGTGGCACCGTCTCGAACGGCGGTTGCGTGGGCACCAG
>JANPDX010000264.1:0-9556 GCA_031431695.1 Dehalococcoidia bacterium | reverse complement strand
GACAGACCGATTCCGGGTGCACCGATTGCCGACTGCTCCCATGTGATGGCTTCCGGAAACAGCGACCCCAGGACATCGCTTCGAACAAGAAGGTCCGCAGCACCGTACGTGCGATTCTGGGGATTCCACAGCACACCCTGGGCAATGACGGGCTCACGACGCACCATCGCATCAAACGTCACATGGCAGGCATCGAGCGACTGAGTGGGCCAGTCGAACCCTTCGACATGGAAGACAGCGACTCGGTCCGAGAGAAGGCGCAGGACCTCCGCCTCGAACGCGTGGCCCTTCGCGAAGATGAACCGCCGGAAATCGGTCTTGTGGTCAGGCTCGGGATCACGCTCGAACCCTGCGGCGTCACCGTAGAGGTTGAGCCAGTCCTGGAGCGGGTTGCGATTGCACCAGTTCCTGGTGCGGCTCGCCGAGACCCACCGGTTCCAGTCGCGACCTTCCGGCGATTGGACTTCGCCGATGTCGTCCGTGATGTAATGATCGAAACTCATGCTTCACCCTCAGGCGCAGCTTGCACCTCTTTCGCGACAGAGCGTGTCGCGTTTGTTGGAACCGAGAATCGATTTTGGGCACTCATGATTCCGTCGATGGCCTGGAGTGAATGACATTCTCTCAACGGAGAGTCGAAACCACGGTGCGGCCTCGGACACAGTGGTCGGGCATGTGAGGCTGCATATGCGTTTGGACAACAATTGCGTTTCACCGACAATCGACAAGATGAAGGACACATCGAAGGAAGCCATCCTGGCAGCTATCGTTGCCGGACACGAGGCTTCGGCGAACTTCGTCTCAACCCTGGACGAGGCCGACCTGAACAAAATCGTGACACTTGGTGGGTACGAAATGGAGAAAGGCGAGATCGTGGCCCAGATCTGGATTCACCATGCTATCGCTCATGCCTACGAGGGCAGCGCACGCTGGCCAATCACCTAGGTGACCAGCACACGTGGTCCGGGGATCCCATTGGGACACGAAAATCCGGCCAGCTGTACTGGCGGCGAGGCAGTCGATTCGGCGTACACTAGCGCATTGCCCTGAACATTCACCCTGGAGGATCCCATGCAGATTTCACCTATCCCGACTCTTGATACCGAAATCAACGAAACGCGCGAAGCGACGGCGAACATCGTCACCCGGTACATCATCCCGAACGAGAACCGCCTCGGAGACTATCGAAACCCGGATTCGCAGCAACTTCGGCGCGAAATACAGGAGAACGTGAAGAAAGCGGGCCTCTGGGCGCCCCACCTGCCCAAGGAATACGGCGGGATGGGCATCGGCTTCATGAAGCATGCCTACATGAACGAAATCCTCGCATGGAGTCCGTATTCGAACCCGCTCTTTGGCGTGGTCGCCCCAGATTCGGGCAACCAGACGATCCTCATCAAGTACGGAACGGATGAACAGAAGAAGAAATGGCTCGAACCGTTGATCGCGGGAGATATCCGCTCCTGCTTCTCGATGACCGAGCCGGACGCGGCGGGCTCCAACCCGTACGCGATTCAGACTCGGGCGATTCGCGATGGCGACGACTGGGTCATCAACGGGCGCAAGTGGTTCACTTCGGGGGCTGTCGGCGCGGCGTTCGCGATCGTGATGTGCCGTACCGAAGAGGTCGCGGGTGACGGCGGCGTTAGGGAAAAGATGACCCAGATTATCGTCCCGACAGACACGCCGGGCTTCAATATCGTCCGCCGGATCCCGGTCTGGGGCCATGATTCCAACCACTGTGAGATCGAATACAGCAACGTCCGAGTACCGGTGACGAACCAGCTCGGACGTACCGGGACGGGCCACCAGGCGGCGCAGGACCGGCTCGGCGCCGGGCGCGTGTTCCACTGCATGAATAGCGTCGGACAGATGTGGCGGGCCTTCGACCTGATGGTGCGGCGCTCGATCGACCGTGAAGTGCATGGCGGCAAGCTCGAAACCAAGCAGTTCATCCAGGGTTTCATCGCGGACAGCTACATCGACATCATGAATTCGCGATTGATGACGATTCACACCGCGGAGATCATCGACAGCGGGCAGGACCCGCGGACGATTATTTCCGCGCTCAAGATCGCCGTCCCGGCCGCGTTCGAGCGCGTTGTGGACCGCGCGATCCAGGTCCACGGGGCAATGGGCGTTTCCGGGGACACGCCGCTTTCGGGCATGTTCACCGGGGCGCGAACATTGCGCCTTGCCGATGGCCCGGATGAAGTGCACCGCATCCTCATTGCAAAGAATGTGCTGAAGCAGTACCACGAGGGCGGGAGTTGGGACTTCGGCGTTTAGCCGCTGATCGACTTTGCGCGAAAGAACGTACCTGGATCAAGGGTGGTTCGCCGCCCTCGGTTTTTGGCGCCAATGACGGTCCCGCGACGCGTGCAAACGCTCTCCGCGCGGTAGCATTCATCGATGGTTGAGTCATTCGGAGAACAGCTGCGCGCCTTTGCACTCACCTTCGAAGGCGCGCGCGAAGAGTATTCGTTCGGTCCAGGGCACCCGGTGTTCAAGGCTGCGAATGGCAAAATGTTCGCCGTCGCCTCTGAGCAGCAAGATGGCACGCACGTCTCGTTGAAGCTCACACCGGAAGAATCCATCGAAGCGCTCACGTTGCCGTTCGTGCGGCCCGCGCCGTATATGGCGCGGAACCACTGGGTTCAGTCCACTATCGGAAACGAGATTGAGTTCGAAATGACTGTCGGTTGGATTCGGCGCAGCCATGAATTGGTCACGGCCAAGCCGTCGCGGAAGCGTCAGTAACCTACGGCTGGCGCGAGGCCCGGGACGTCCGGTTTCCGATTGCCGATGTTGAACGCGATGGCAGCCGCGAAGAGGGCCAGGATACCTCCCGCATACATCGCGTATCCGTAGTCACCCGAAGCATCGTGAATGTAGCCCGCGAGTGCGGCTGCGACGGATCCGCCCGCCATGTGGGCGAAGGTTATCCACCCGTAGATGGTGCCAACCGACCGGCGTCCGAAGCGATTCGCAGTCAGCATCACCGTTGGGGGCACGGTTGCAATGTAGTCGAGCCCGAAGACAACGGCGAAGGCGGCCATGAACGGCACACCAGAAATTGCGGGCAGGACGAGCAGCGAACAACCTCGCATCGCGTAGTAGAAGGCGAGAAGCTTGCGGGGCGAATAGCGGTCGGTCAGCCACCCTGATGCAATGGTGCCAACCACGTTGAAGGCGCCGATAACGCTGAGGATGCCTGCCGCCTGGGTCTCTGAATACCCGTGTTCGGTGGCGTGAGGGATGAAATGCGTCCCGATAAGCCCGATGGTTGTGAACCCGCAAACGCCAAAGCTCAGAGCCAGGAGCCAGAAGTCTCTTGTGCGCAGCGCCTCGCGCATCGGCACGAGCCGTTCGTCGGAAGCGAGCGGAGTCTGGCCAGGTCGCGCCCCAAAGGGCAGCAGGCCAGCATCCGAAGGGCGGCTTCGAAGGAAGACAACTGCAAGCGGGATCACCACCACCGTGGCCAGAACGGCCATGAGGGCCACCGCCTGGCGCCAGCCCCAGACATCGACGATTCCAGCCAGGAGCAGGATGAAAACGAGTTGGCCCGCGCTGGCAGCGCCGCCAAGCACGCCGGTGACAAGCCCCCGGCGTGAGGAGAACCAGGTGTTCGCAACTGTCGCGCTGAGGACGATCGACGTACCTCCCGCACCGAATCCGACCATAAGGCCCCAGAACGCATAGAACTGCCAGAGTGACTGCATCAGCACAGTGGCGATGACACCAATGGCACCGACGACAAGGAAGCCAAGAATGACCGGGCGGATGCCATGCCGGTCGATGAGCTTGCCTGAAACCGGCCCCGCGAATCCGAGGGTCAGTATCGATACCGAGATGGCGAGCGATATCTGACCGGTGCTCCAGCCGAAGTCATCCTTGAGTGGCGTAATCATCACGCCCGGCGCGGAGCGAATCCCAGCTGTAACGGTGACGAGCAGAAAAGTGACAGCGACCATTACCCACCCGTAGTGGATGCCGTGCCGTTGCGCGAGAGCGACAGGGGAGAGGGTGAAGGGTGTTCTCCGTGGTTCGTCAGGACGTGCCATGCGCCAGTTTAATCGAAAGACCGACTGGTTCGCCCGTGCCAATTATGGCGCGGCATGGGCCCACTCAGGCGGCGCCGGTCGCTTCGCGTTCCACAAGAACGGAGACCCCAAGAACCTGAGCCTCGGCGATGGCGTCGGAGGTGATTCCTCGTCCATCGACAACCGGCACCGCAGCGACCCCGAACTCTCGCAATGTTGCGGCCCGGTTCGCCGCGCGCTCCACATCATATTTATCCACCACGAGACTCAGTTCCATCGCCCACCAGACTTCCGGCTCGGCGGAACGCCGGGGCGTTCCGTGAACGAGGAGGTCGAGCCGGTGGATCTCGCGCCATTGAGCCAACGACATCCGCCCGGACTGGAAGGCGGCATCCAATTCGTCGATGTTCGCGGGAACCACGACAACCGGCTTCTTGAGGAATGGCGCGAGGTGGCTGATCACGTTGTCGCGATAGTCTCGCTCGTAGTTTCGCCCTTCGAGGTTGCCGAGGCGCCCGTCAAACCTTTCCATCTTCAAAGCGAGCTGTTGCACCTGGCCAGTCAGTTGATCCATCCGCTCGCCGAGGTGATCCACACGGATCGTTAACTGATCCATCCGCTCGCCGAGCTGTTGCACCTGGCCAGTCAGTTGATCCATCCGCTCGCCGAGTTGATCCACACGGATCGTTAGCTGATCCATCCGCTCGCCAAGCCGGTCAACTCGGATCGTCAGTTGCTCCATGCGCTCACCAAGACGTTCGACGATGCCGGGGAGCGCGAGGAAGTCGTCGGAGAGGATCGCGTTGCGGACACGATCCTTCAGCTTCGGGTCCTCGTGGAGCGCGAAGATGAACTGTTCGATATCGGCTTCGGAAAGCGTCATGGCATAACAATCGTATCACTTCGACGGTTGAGAATTGCCGAACGCGATTGGCATGCGCATACTCCCGGCCATGCCTGAACTCGCTGCTCTGCTTGGCGGGACGCCCGCCGTTGCCACCCCAACACCACCCTGGCCACTGGTCGATGCGGAAACGCTCGACGCAATCACCCGAGTGATCACCGAGGAAACCCTCTGCCCGGTCGGCGCTGAGGGGACGCAAGGAGAGTTCGAGCGCGCCTTCGCCGCGATGCACGGGAGGAAGTTCGGACTGGCCGTGAACGGCGGGACCGCGGCCCTCATGCTGGCATTGCATGGCGCGGGAGTTGAACCGGGCGACGAAGTGATTGCATCGCCGTTCACCTGGGGGGCCTCGGTGAGCTGCATCCTCCAGAACCTGGCGATACCGATATTCGCCGACATCGATCCCGACACCTTCACGCTCGACCCGGACTCCATCGAACAGCGGATAACGCCGCGGACCAAAGCGATAGTTGTGGTCCACATTTTTGGCTTCCCGGCAGATATGACGCGGATCATGGAAGTGGCGAACCGGCATGGAATCGCGGTTATCGAGGACTGCGCCCAGGCGCACCTTGGCAAACACGCCGGGCGCCTGGTCGGTTCGTGGGGGACGGTGGGAGCGTTTTCGCTGCAAGCATCGAAGAACCTCACCGGCGGCGAGGGCGGCATCCTGATTTGCGACGACCGCGAAGTGTATGAGCGCGCGATGAGTATGGGCACGCATCCGCAGAGGCTCTACGCGGAACTGGAACTACCGGAGTACCGCGAGAAGATTGACAGCCTGGCCTTCAACTACCGGATGCATAGCATGTCGGCGGCCATGGCAAACGTGCAGTTGAAGTACCTCGAAGGCTGGACGCAGGCTCGCGGCCGCAACGCCCGGACGCTGTACGACCAGGTACGCGATCTTCCCTTCGTGAATGTACCGCCAGCGTTGCTCGAAACCGACCGGCACGCCTACTACAACATCCCGTTTACTTACCAGCGCGACGTGATCCCGCTAAGCCGCGATGAGTTCGTGGAGGCGTTGAAGGCCGAGGGCGTCCAGGGGAATGTGTACGTGCGGGTGCCGCTCTATCTGCGCCCGCGTTTCCAGAACCACGACTACTTCGGGCGCGGCTATCCCTGGGCTATCGCCGAGGAGCCAGTCGTCTACAAGAAAGGCGACTGCCCGGTAGCGGAGCGGATGGCAAAGGTCGAGTTCCAGGTGAGCGGAAACTATTACGAGGATTCGCCGGAACTGATGGCGGAAATCGGTAATGCGATGCGGAAAGTTGGCGCGAACGCGGCGGCACTACGGACGTGGTTCGACCAGAAGCGAGCGGACAGCCCTACAGCGTAGAAGGTGCCTCGGCCGCCGCAAGTACGGCCGGCGATCGTCGCGCGATGAGCCGCGGGAGCAGGATGTTCAGCCCGAGCCCTGCGATGACAAGTGCCGCCGCCGCGAGCTTCCAGGCAGGCAGCGGCTCGTCCAGGAAAACCCAGGCAGACGCCATGCCGAACACCGGGACGAGCAGCGCCATGGGCGTGATGGTCGCCGCCGGGTGCTTGTGAAGGAGCCATCCCCAAACGCCGTAACCGAACATGGTGTTGCCCGCAGACTGGTAGACGAGGGCCAGCCAGGTGCCTCCGTCGGCAGCCCGGAAGCCGCCCTCGATTTCGGACCAGCCTTCGAAGATGAACGTGAGTGTGTACAGGGGCGGGAGCGCGAATACGCTGGCCCAGACGACGAACGCGAGCATGTTCACGCCGCCAGCCCGCTTACTCACGATGTTTCCGCATGCCCAGCTGAATGCCGCGACAAGCGCCAGGATGAGACCCTTCGCGGTTGTGCTGCCGCCAGTATTCGTTGCGATGACGGCTATTCCGGCAACCGCCAGGCCAAGGGCCGCGACCTGATACGGCTTCACGCGTTCGCCGGCGAGTGCCATCGAGAGACCAATCGTGAAGAACACCTGGGTCTGGAGGACGAGCGAGGCCATACCCGGGGAGATGTCGGATTTCATCGCGACGTAGAGAATTCCGAATTGGCCGGCGCCGATAAACACGCCGTACGCGGCGAGAGTAAGCCACGGGACGGCGGGTCGCTTCAGGAAGAAGACGGCCGGGAGAAACGCGAGGGTGAAGCGCAGCGAGGCGAGCAGGAGGGGCGGGAAATCGCCCAACGCGACCTTGATGACTGTGAAGTTGGTGCCCCAGACCGCGACTACCGCCACTGCGAGAAGCAGGTGGCGGGTTGGTGGTGTCGCGTGCATCGATCCAGCGTAGCCCGGAGGCACTGCTCAGGCCCAGACCAACGGTAGGCCGCCAACAGGGCGCATTGGCAGTTCCTGAGCGCGACGCGGGCCTGTCACGCTAACGTAGGCGCGTGACAACGCAATTCGACCGCGAACGCGTGCTTGGCCTGGTCGCTGACGAAGGTTTCGAACTGGCGGGGATCGCGCGGGCTGAAGCGTGCCCCGATGTGTTGCGAGCGTCACTGACTGCGTTGTCTGAGGGCCGTCTCGCCGACATGGCGTGGATGAGCGCAGAGTGGCTCGAACGGGCGACCAAGCCGGACCGGTTCCTGCCGGGGGCGAAGTCGTTGATCGTGGTCGCGCTACCGAATCACTCTGCTGATCCGGACCTACCGATCGACGGCGTGGCGCGCGGGCGTGTGGCCCGGTATGCCCGTAGCCGCGACTACCATCGCGTGTTCGAAAGCAAGCTGCGGCGGATTGCGAAACGCTTGCGCGACGAGTTCGGCGTCGAGACTCGCCCTACTGTCGACTATGGGCCACTGCTCGAAAGGCCTTACGCGGAACTCGCGGGGCTCGCGTGGCGCGGCAAATCGACCATGGCTTTGGTACCCGGCTTCGGACCGTGGGTCATGCTCGGGGTTGTCGCGACGACGCTGGAACTCGAGCGCGACGAACCGTTGAAGAAGGTCTGCGGGACCTGCACGCGATGTGTCGTCGCCTGCCCGACCGCCGCCATAGCCCCGGATGGCTATGTCCTGGATTCGCGGCGGTGCATCAGCTACCAGACTATCGAGAACCGCGGCGTGATCCCACGCGAACTGCGCGCGAGCTTCGGTGACTGGGTGTTCGGATGTGACGCATGCCTGGACGCTTGCCCGGTTGGAGCAAAACAATTCGCGAGCCACCCGGACTTTGTGCCGCCAACGACGGAGCACGCTTTCCCGCCCCTTGGAGAACTGATCGCGCTGGACGAGGCAGCATTCAGCGCGCGATTTCGCGGGCGGGCGATCATGCGGGCGAAGCGCGATGGCCTCGTGCGGAACGCATGCATTGCGATTGGCAACGTTGGCGGAGCTGACGACGTGGACACGTTGACCATGGCGCTTGCGGACGGCTCGCCGCTGGTGCGAGGGCACGCGGCATGGGCGATGGGCGCGCTCGGTGGCCGAATTCACGCGGCAGCAAAGATCGCAACGGTTGCCCTTGAAAACGCGCTCGCGGTCGAACAGGATAGTTACGTCCGCGGGGAGATCGGCCTCGCACTCCAGGACCTGTCTGCCGGAGGAACGCATGGCGGAACTCTCACTTCTTGAACGGCGTCGGCTCGAAGCGGGCGTGCTCGTGCCCATCATCCGCGCGATGCAGGCCGAATTTGGTGAAGACCACGTAAACGAGGTCGTCGGGAAGACGATCCGCGACATCGCCTTTGCCCAGGGCGAAGAGGCCCGCAAAGCGAACAATATTGACGAAATGGGCGCGCTTGTCGAACGATTCCAGAACGGCGTACTGCGAGAAGGATCACTGATCGTGGACGTGGTCGAGAACGACGCGACCGCGTTCGGATTCAATGTCACCCGGTGCAAATTCATGGAGATGTACGAGGAAATGGGCGCCCGCGACCTCGGGTTTCTGCTTTCCTGCAACCGGGACTTCGCGATGTTCGAGGGCATGGCCCCAGACCTCGCGTTCGACCGGACGCAAACGCGCATGGAGGGCGCGAGCCATTGCGACTTTCGTTACCGATTGAGATGACGCCGATGTCCCGTTTGCGACAGGGCGGTTAGATTTCGTGGGATGGCCGACGCCCTGGTTTTCGGAACACCGAACGCACTTGCCTCGAAGCTTGCCAGGGGCCTGAGCGACGTGCTCAAGGTTCGCGAGCGCTACCAACGCTCGGTTGCTGAAAATGGCGAGCCCGGGGTAGCGATTTGCACGAACGCGGCGGCGTTCAGCGTGGACGCGCCGATCCTGGTGTTTGCGGACGGTGTACGAAAAGGCTCGAAGGCATCTGCATCAGAACGGGAGTCGGCGCTGGGTACGCTCGCCGAGGCTGCCGCCATGGGCCGGTTCGTGGCGATTGTTGCCTCCGAGTCGGAGGCCGAACGGTGGGTGCGGCACATACGGAACAATACTCCTCCCCTTTCGCGTACCCTCGGACGAATGAACATCGTTGGGGAATCCGGCGTAGGGAAGACAACGCTGGCGCGGAAGCTGGGCCCCGCACTTGGGCTGCCGGTGGTAGAGATTGACGACGAGTTCTGGAACGGCGAGGACCCGGCAGAGGGGGCCGACGGACGCCGCAGGCGCGTCGAGGAGATTGCGGCGAGGGAGCGGTGGCTCTGCGAGGGTGTCTACCCGAGGACCGCCAG
>JANPDX010000263.1:0-2239 GCA_031431695.1 Dehalococcoidia bacterium | reverse complement strand
GATGGGTCGCTGCCGATTTCGGATTGGGGAAAGACGACGCCGATATTCATAGTGGTGGCTCCAGACAGATGGTGCCTTCGAGTCTACGCCACGGGCGGGGACCGGTGCTCTGTGGTGAACACTGACCGTAGCTGAACCCGCCGCGTCACCAGCGCTGTCATCGAAAGGCGCGACTGATAGGGAGCGCTGGGCTCTCGATTTGGCAAGTGCCTCCCAGGTCCGGCCTTCGTCGCTCAACCAACTGCACCCTCGCGTTCGAGAACCGTCGACTCATCAACAGCGTAGCGCTCCCTGTCAGTCGCGCCTTGCCACCTTCCGAGCCCGAATTGCCGCTGGCACGTTCGCCCCCGCTCGGCAACGCTAATCCGCGTGATTTCCGGGACCACGAAACTGATCGCCCACCTCGGCTACCCGACCGAAGGGTTCAAGGCGCCGCTCATTTACAACCCCTGGTTCGAAAGCCGCGGCCTCGAGGCCGCCGTCGTGCCCATGGGTGTCAAAGCGGAGGACTACCCCGCCACGCTCAAGGCCCTGTTCTCTGTCACGAACATGCATGGCGCGCTGGTCACCATGCCCCACAAGGTCACAACCGTGGGCCTGCTCGACGGATGCTCCGACGCCGTGCGCATAGCCGGGGCCTGCAACGCCATCCTCAAGCGCCCCGACGGAACCCTTTACGGCGACCTCTTCGACGGTGAGGGCTTCGTGCGTGGACTGAACCGCAAGGGTTTTGAACTCGAAGGCATCTCGGCCTTGGTCGTCGGTGCTGGTGGTGTCGGTTCGGCCATCGCCGCGTCGCTCGCCGGTCGGGGTGTGGCCGCCATCACGGTCAGCGACATCCGCCAGGGCGCCGCCGAAGCCATGCTCCAACGGTTGCGCGAGCACTTCCCGGCGGTGGCATTCCGCCACGGCGACCCCGACCCTTCAGGCCAGGAATTGGTGGTCAACGCAACCCCGCTCGGCATGAACGCGGACGATCCGTTGCCGTTCGATGTATCGAATCTGGACCGCGCCACCTTCGTGGGGGACGTCGTCCTCGAACCCACGGTGACGCCCCTGCTCCTCGCAGCCAGCAGTCTCGGCTGCGCGACCCAGCCGGGCCTCGACATGCTGTTCGAGCAGATCCCGGCATACCTGGAATTCTTCGGCTTTGGGAGCGCCACGCCGGAGGAGTTGCGGGCGGTGGCGGGGCTGTGAAACTGCCCTCCTTTACAGTCGGGCCTGAGCGAAATTCGTGTGGTCAGTAGCCCCGACCATGAGGGAGGCCGTGTGCTCACCACGTCGGGCACCCCGCGCACCGCGGCTCATCACGACGGACGCCCCGCCTCGTCGGTGGAGTTCGAAACTGCCCTCCTTTACAGTCGGGCCTGAGCGAAATTCGTGTGGTTAGTAGCCCCGACCGTGAGGGAGGCCATGTACTCGCCGCGACCGGCACCCCGCGCACCGCACAAGTACAGCCGAAACGATCCGGGGAGCAATCCTCCCCTCGCCGGTGGAGTTCGAAACTGCCCTCCTTTACAGTCGGGCCTGGGCGAAATTCGTGTGGTTAGTAGCCCCGATCGTGAGGGAGGCACTGTGAACTACAAATTGAACGGGAACCAGTCGGACGGGAGCCCGAACATCACCTTCCCGGTCGATTCGTAGCGCGCGGTCTGTACGGCCGCGTGCTGGGTGATCGTGTTCGCGTCACGGAAGAGTTTCTCGAACCCGGCCTCGTCGCGAATCGCCGAGGTGCCCGCCGCCTGCTGGACGAGGCTTGTGGCGGCGATGGCCGCCGAAGCGCAGTTCGATGACGAAAGTTGAAGCCCAATCTTCAGGTCGCTATCGAGCGGCCGGCCCGCCGCGATGGCGTCCATGGCCGCAGTCGCCGTCGCCCCGAGATACACCGAAGCCGCTTCAACAAGCGCCCGGGCTTCGGCCGCCTGAGCCTGGACCACGCCACGATCGCGCAGCGTGACTTCGAAGAAGTTCGGGACCTTCGTTTGCGCCAGGTGAACCAGCTTGTTCACGGAAGCGCGGGCGATGCCAACGGGGACGGCGGCGTGCGCCTGCACTCCGGGCCACGGGATCATCCCATAGAGTGGGTTCGACAGGACACTCGGCCGTGCGGCGGGTACGTCGAAGGCGTGGGCGACCCGCTGGGACGGCACAAACACGTCGTTTACGGCGACATCGTTGCTGCCGGTCGCGCGCATGCCATCGTCTTCCAGGTCTCGCTCACTTTGCCCTCGCTCATATG
>JANPDX010000262.1:0-5314 GCA_031431695.1 Dehalococcoidia bacterium | reverse complement strand
AATCCGCGGTACGCAGGGGGCATTTCGTTCATTGTCGCGCTGAGGACTACCAACCTGCGGCACATCGGCACACTCCATCGAATCGTGATGCCGGATGGCTCCGTCCCGCACGAACACGGCAAGGACTACACGCTTCGCGATTGTTCGCGGGTGCGCACCGGGGAAACTGACGGTTAGTGGCGCCGGATGGCGCCACTTCGCCCGCAACAGCTCGCGGGATTCACCGTCCGCTTGCTGCCGCGCGCGGTTCTACTCGCCTGGCTTCGGCAGTCCGAATTCCTTCGCCAGCAGCCGGTACGACTCTTTTCGCGCTTCGAAGTCGTAGGTGATTGTCACGAGGACGAGTTCGTTGGTGCCGTACAGGGCTGCGAGGTCTTCCAGGCGGGCGCGGACGGTGCCGGGGTCGCCGTGGATGTACGTCTGGCGCAGGTATGTGAGGTAGTCCAGTTCCGGCTCGGTGAAGTCGATGGCCATCGCTTCTTCGGGCGTGATGATGCCGGAGCCCTGCTGCCCGCGAGCGCGTGTCACGACGCGTGAGCCCCAGCGGCTCCAACTGAGATACTCGGCCTGCTCGTGCGTCTCGGCGCAGGTGACCGAGACACCCATGGCAGTCCTCGGTTTCGCGAGGAACGGCGATGGCCGGAAGGCCGCTTCGTACTCCCGAAGGACAGATTCCGGACCTTCCTGGCTAATGAAGTGGGCGAAGCAGAATGCCCACCCGAGTTCAGCGGCGAAGCGGGCGCTTTCGCGGCTGGAACCAAGGAGCCACATCTCGGGGAGGCTTTCGCCCGTCGGCTGCGCCTTGATGCCGTGGTACGGGTGTTCAACGGGTAGGCTGCCCGACATGAATCCGTAGAGATCCATCAACTGCTCCGGATAGCGGTCAATATCGTTCATGGCGTGGCCATCGGCGAGGGCGCGCGCCGTCTTCGTGTCGCTTCCGGGGGCTCGGCCGACGCCGAGGTCGATGCGCCCCGGAAAGAGCGTCTCGAGCATGCGGAACTGTTCGGCCACCTTGAGCGGCGCGTAATGGGTGAGCATCACGCCGCCCGAGCCGACGCGGATTTGGCGCGTCTGGGCGGCGATTTGGCCGATCAGGATCTCCGGAGATGCAGAGGCAAGGCCGGTGCCGTGGTGTTCCGAAAGCCAGTAGCGATGGTAGCCAAGTCCGTCGCAGAGGCGCGCGAGTTCGAGCGTTTCGGCAATGCCCTGGGCGGGGGTACCGCCCTTGCGCACGGGCGACTGATCGAGGACTGACAGGACGAGGTTGGTCACCGGTCGATCCTGGCCGCCGGGTGGCGACTGGTTTCGTGGGCGAGATTCGCGAGCCACCCTGCGCGGTCACTCTCCATTTGATCCCAGGTAAAGCGCCAGGTCCAGTTGCCGTTGGCGCTGCCGGGGACGTTCATGCGCGCCTCGCTTCCGAGTGCGAGGACGTCTTGCATCGGGATAAGTACGGTGTCGGCCACCGAGTGGTAGGCGCACCGGATCAGGTCATCCACGATGTCATCGCCATCGACGGAAAGGTAACGGCGGACGCGGTCGCGTTCGAACTCAGGGGCGTTGCTGTACCAGCCGAGGATCGTGTCGTTGTCGTGTGTGCCTGTAAAGACGACCTGGTTCGCTACCTGGTTGTGAGGGAGGTAGGGGTTCGTATCGTCCCCGCCAAAGGCGAACTGGAGGACGGCCATGCCGGGGTAGCCGAGGGCATCGCGCAGGGCACGAACCTGGGGCGTGATGAGGCCGAGGTCCTCGACGATGATGGGCAGTTCGCCCAGAGCCGTGCCGAGCGTGTCGAAGAGCTGGCGTCCGGGGCCCGGCTGCCAACGCCCGTTGATGGCCGCCGGCTCTCCCGCGGGGATTTCCCACGCCGATTCGAAGCCGCGGAAGTGGTCGATTCGGGCAGCATCGAACAGCGAAAAGGTGCGACGCATCCGTTCGATCCACCAGCCGAAACCGTCGGCGCGCATCGCGTCCCAGTCGTAATGCGGATTGCCCCAGCGCTGGCCTGTCTGGGAGAACGCGTCCGGGGGCACGCCGCCGACAACGTGCGGCTGGCCACTTTCGGCGAGCTTGAACTGGCGTTGGTTTGCCCATGCGTCGGCGCTGTCCAGGTCGACGAAGATCGGGACATCGCCGTAAAGAGCGATACCACGTCCGTGTGCGTATTCGCGCAGCGAGCGCCACTGCCGATCCAGGCACCACTGGAGGAATTGCTGATAGCGAACTTCGTTGCCCAGAGCCGTACCTTCGACCGCGGGAACGTCGGCGTGGTTGTGGTATCGCACGGGCCAGAGCCACCAGGGTTCCTGACTTAACTCACGCAGTGCGGCGAAGGCCGAGTAACCGGCGAGCCAGCCGTTGTCAGCGGCGAAGCGTTCCAAAGCGTCACGACCGCCACTTGCCATACATTCGGCGAATGCTGCCCGGAGGAGCGGCTCACGGTGGGCGCGCAGTTGGTCGAAGTCGTGCTGGTGGGGATTCGAGCCAACCGGTGAAAAGTCGATTCGCGCATCGAGGAGCCCTTCGTTCGCGAGGAGTTCCAGGGAAAGGAGCATTGGCTCGAGGGCGAATGCCGAGCGCGATGCGTACGGGGAGTTCCCGGGGCCTACTGGTCCTGGCGGCAGCATCTGCCAGATTCCGCAGCCAGCATCGACAAGAAAGTCGATGAACCAGCGGGCTTCGGTACCGAGGCCCGCGCCAGCGGGCAGAGATGTTGGATGGAGAAGGATTCCGGAGGTTCGTTGGGCCACGCATCGAGTATCGAGGTGCGCTGGGGTAACGGCGATTACGCGTTGGTTAAGGTGCGCCCCAGCTATCGATGTAGAGGAAGAAGTCGACCATGCGTTCAGGTGGGAAAGTCCTGGCGATGTCTGCGATCCGGCGCAACTGCCGGCCGACCGGCATGAGTTGGTCGCGCCGCACGATGATGCCGAGGTGCCGATCCCCAGTCACCATCCAATCCCGATGGATCCTCGCGAAATCCCGAACATTGGCTGAGTAGATCGCGCGGCCGGAGTCTCGTGCGAAAGTGAGCTGTTGAGCATCTGAAAGCCGTGCGTTGCCTGCTTCCAGGCTCGTTAGCACATCGACCTGAAGCTGCCGGAGTCCTGCGACCAGGTTGCTATCACTCGAGTCCTGATCGGTGTAAATCCGAATCACGCGTTAGCCGAGCGTGCCTGCAAACGCTGAATCAGTTCTCCGTTTTCAGCCATCCACTCCCGATACATCTTTTCGCCCAGCGCATTCCGCTCATCGAGTTGTTGGTCCAGCGCGGCCTTGTTCGCCAGGTAAAACGCCAGACCTGCGTAACCGCTCTCGGGATCGAGACCGTAGGCGTCCATCACTTCGTCGATCGTTCGGCCACCGCGGAGCTCTGCAACGAGCTGGATGATCGGAAGGCCGGTGCGTGCGAGCCGCGGCAGTCCACCGTACACGCCGGGGATTGATTCGATCAGTGTGCCGATGTCGACGAGTTCCACGGTTGCCATGAGGTCAGTCTAGCATGGCCGCTTCCGCCAGCTGGCGTTCGAGCTCATCCAATCCCGTGACGCGGCAGGCGCGCCGGCCGCGCCGCAGCAGCGCCGCGAGGTCGCCCAGCGCCTGCGCTTCGATAAGGGCGCCGAAGGTATAGGGACTTCCGGGAATGGACAGGTCCTCGGCCGCGGGATCCACGACTTCGATGAAAACGCCCGAGTTCGGGCCGCCCTTGTGGAGTTGCCCGGTGGAGTGCAGAAACCGCGGCCCGAAGCCAACCGTTGCGGCCACTCCGTAACGGCGGGCGAGGGTGGTCTTCAGCGCATCCAGCCGTTCGATGGTCTCGGCGTTTCGAGGGATGAACGCGTTTATGGCGACATAGTCGGCGGCGTTCACTGAATCGAGCGCCTCTGCCAGTGAGAGCGGGGCGACGGTCGGGACGTCTCCTGCGAGGATGCGGGCGGTCACGTCCTTCGCTTCCTGGACGTTTGGCTGGTCAAACGGCTGCACGCCAATGACTGCCCCGGCGACGGCCGTCGCGAACTCCCAGCGGAAGAATTCTCCGCCCAGTCCCACCGGCTCAAGACGAAGCACGGGATTCCCGGCTGCTTCGAGTTCATCGCTGTCCCGGTCGCCGGCATACGTGACGAAGATGCGGTCGTGGCCGTATTCGGACGCAGGCCAGGGCTGCTCGCTCTCGATTGGCAGGATACCGCCGCCTTGCTTGCCTGTGGATTCGGCGACCAGTTGCTCTATCCACCACCCAAGGGAGGGGAAGGCGGGGGGAAGACGGAGCGTGCACTTGTCGCGCCCGGCGAGGGCGGCCTCCCCCAGGGTGATGCCGAGCAAAACGCCGGGATTACTGGCGAGCGGTGTGCCGGGGCCACAGGCCGATGCCATCGCGATGGCATCGCTCAACATGTGTTCGATTGGCGCGCCGAGGAGCGCCCCCGGGACCATGCCGAAGTGCGAGAGCACGGAGAACCGTCCGCCGATGTCTGACCGATTGAGGAACACTTCGCGGAAGTGGCGCTCGCGGGCAAGTTTTTCGAGCGCGCTGCCGGCATCAGTGATGGCAACAAACTGTGCACCGTTGCCGATTCGTCCCCAGAAGTAGGCGAGTTGACTCGCCGTTTCGACGGTCGATCCGGATTTGCTTGCAACCACCACCAGCGTGCGGTTGAGGTCAAGGCGCTGTTCCGTCGCACGTACCTGGTCCGGGTGGGTGCTATCAAGCACCTCGAAACGAGCGGCGCCAGGCCCAAGACCGAATGTCTCGCCAATAACTTCGGGTCCGAGGCTGGAGCCGCCCATACCGAGCAAGAGCACCTGATCGAGGCCGTCAGCGTGTGCGCGTGCCGCGAAGTCCCGAAGCCGGGGCGCTTCGCCTTGCATTTCGGAAGCGACTTCGAGCCAACCGAGCCGGTTGGACAGTTCGGCCGGGTCGGGTTTCCAGACGGTGTGGTCCTTCGCCCAAATTCGGTCGATGGTGCGTCCAGCCTGGAAGGCTTCCATGCGCGCGCTGATGGCGTGAATGAGTTCTGGCTGCATGAAAATAAGGTACCTCAGGGGGAGCGGGAGGTGCGACCGGTAGACACTGTGACGTCGTGGTGTAGCTCCCTGAACTGAGCGCCGCCGGCTGCTTCCCTACGTTCCCCGGGCCGGGCCTGCAGCCTGTCAGGCGCTGGCCCTGTCGCCGGGGTATTGGGTGACGGTCCGTCCGAGTGCGGGGTCATCGTCGGCACGATGGGAGAGATAGACCTGGTGGTCCTCGAAATGGTCGCGAAGTTCGGCTATGAGCTCGATGAGCCGGGGGGAACAATCGACAAGGCCGTCG
>JANPDX010000261.1:0-7694 GCA_031431695.1 Dehalococcoidia bacterium | reverse complement strand
GACGGCTCGTTCGCATTTGGGCCTGCCGGGGCCCCCTTCATCGTCGACCACTCCGAGGTTAGCGGCCCCACGCGGGAGCCGGCTCGAGCCATCATCGACATCCATCTCACAGGACTTGCTCACTCTCACCAGCGAACGTCCTGAAGAGCCTTTCCACTTCTACAGAGATGTCCTGGGCCTTGAGGAGCACCCCGGGATGGGCCTCGCCGTCCGAGCCGGCGGAGCGGTCATGTCGTTTGATCATCACGGCGCGACTCGTGGCAGCAGCCTTGAACCACATCGTTATTTGATCAACCCCGTCGTGGATGACCTGGCGATGGAGCAGTTACGGATCGAAGCCCAGGGCGTGGCCTTTGTCCGTCGGGCCAGCCATGAGCCCTGGGGCGGCATCATTTCCACGCTCCACGACCCGGACGGCAACTACGTCCAGCTTGTCGAGGTTCCTCCCGAAGGAACGGCCTGGCCATGCGCCGGGCCGACCGCCTCTTCCAGGTCATAAAGTTGCTCCGCCGGCGGGCACCCGCTTTCGCCACTGACCCCTACCGCGGAAGAAAGCGCTCTGCCTCGTATCGCACCATCGAATCCGCCAGTGACCCATACAAGAGGTCGAGCAGGTCGTTTCCCCGCTGGTCGTAGTTATTCGGGTCAATAGCCGCGACCCCAGCGACGATGTACAAACCGAGCATCAGCGAAGTACGGGCATAGTCATCGCGCAACTCCGCCATCGAATAATCAACGACACCTGAAGTCCGCAACTCGTCGTAATAGGCGTCGAGCAGTTCATCGGTGTGCTTCGCGATCACGTCCCGCCGGAGGTTTCCAGAGATGAAATACTGAAGGTCGAGCGTCCCAATCGACGCCTGGCAGAGTTGCCAGTCCAGCAAGACGAATTCGTCTTCGCTCCCGGCACTACCAAACATCATGTTGTCCAGCCGGTAGTCGGAATGCGTCAGTGTCAGCGGGCGCCGGAAAATGGTCTCCAGATACTCGTCGTACTTCTCTCCCAGGCCGATCACGCAGCGCGCCACCGACGGATCGAAACGCGACGCCCATACGTCCGCGAACGCGGGCAAGTTCTGCCGATGGCCAGCCTTCAGGACTTCGTAAAAAGCATGTCCGCGCGTGGGCAGCCAGGCGTACTCGCTCAGCCGGGGCGACTGCCACCAGCGTGCATGGAGCCGGGCCAGGACGCGTACCGCGAGCCGGGCTTGTTCGAGCGTACAGGAAGCAAGTTGATCTCCCGGCGCCGCGTTCTGGACGTCTTCCATGACCAGCGCGAAGTCGCATGTCGCAGGTTCGAAGACAGCATGGTACGACTTCGGAATACGGACGCCGACCTCAGGCCCAATCTCGTTGTAGAAACCGATTTCGCGCTCATAGAAGCCCAACACCGCGGCCATTCCTCGCGCCTCCGCCATCTGAGTTGGCAGTTTCACGATCACCGAGGACGGCGCCAGCGGGCCAGCTTCGCCGTCGTACGTCAATTTCACGCGGGAGAGTTCTCCGAGAAAGCCGACCCCCTGACCTATCTGCTTCCAGTCGATGGAAGAGACGCGCACACCCGGCGCAAGTGCGTTACCGAGTGCCTCCGTGAGCCATTCCGGGGTGACCGCTGCCACGCCCGGAGGAATTGGTAGCCTTGCCACAGCGCGTATCCTTTCGAAAGTTGCGGGATTGTAACAACCGGCTCCGCAATATGCGCAAGAGCCCGGCAAATCGAAGACTTCTTCAGCCGAATGGAAGAACCCTGAGGCGGTTGCCCCCTGGTTGCCCTCTGCGCCATACTCGCGGACACCTTCATGGGCCGGGGGATGAGCCATGCTGAGTCCGTACCGCGTGCTGGACCTCACTGATGAACGGGGGCAACTCTGCGGACAGATCCTCGGTGACCTCGGGGCCGAGGTTATCCTTGTCGAACCTCCCGCTGGGTCGTCATCGCGCCGAATCGGGCCTTTCTTCGGCACCGAACCCGACTCGGAGCGGAGCCTCTGGTTCTGGTCCTACAACCGCGGCAAGCGTTCAATCGTCGCGGACATCGGGACTGAATCGGGCCGGGAGCGAATTCGAGAACTCGCCGCAAGCGCCGACTTCCTCATCGAGTCGTTCGCACCCGGCTACCTTGCCGGCCTTGGACTCGGGTACGAACATCTCCGCGAACTGAATCCGCGCCTGGTGATGGTCTCGATCTCCCCGTTTGGCCAGCTGGGGCCGCGAGCCGGTTGGGCCGCTTCCGACCTGACCGTCATGGCTGCCTCGGGCGTCCTCAACATGACCGGGGATGACGACCGGGCGCCGGTGCGGCTCGTGCTGCCGCAGGCGTTCCTTCACGCAAGCGCGGAAGCGGCGGTCGGCGCACTCATGGCACATGTGGCTCGCGAACGAGACGGGCTCGGCCAACACGTCGATGTCTCGGCTCAGGCAGCAACAATCCTCGCGACCCAGTCGTTCGCCCTTTCCGCTGCCTGGCGCGACTCAGGCGTCGGGCGCTTCTCCGGCGGGCTCAAACTCGGCCCGCTCACCCTGAAGTTCGTGCAACCCGCGAAGGACGGCTATGTATCGGTGACCTTTCTCTTCGGCAGCGCGATCGGGCCGTTCACGCGCCGGTTGATGGAAGTGATGTGCGAACGAGGCTTCTTGGACGAAGCAACGCGCGATAAGGACTGGCTGAACTACGGGCTGCTCATTGGCTCGGGGAAAGAGCCTGCTTCCGAACTGGCGCGCTGCACCGAGGCCATCGGGGTGTTCACCTCGGCGCACACGAAGCAAGAGCTCCTCGAGTTGGCCCTTGAACGGCGCCTGCTGATCGTCCCCGTCAGCACTTCGGAGGACATCCTCGCATCTCCCCAACTCGCGGCGCGTGACTTCTGGCGTGAAGTCGCGCATCCCGAGGTTGGCGCAACCTTGCGCTACCCCGGACCGTTCGCGAAGTTTTCGGCCACGCCGCTTCGCTACGGGAGGCGCGCGCCGCAACTCGGCGAAGATTCGGCAACGGTCAGCAGCCGGCCGAAGCCGGAATCCGCGCTGCGGGGCACGTCGCCTCGCGATCTGCCGCTCGCCGGTGTGAAAGTCGCCGACTTCGCCTGGGTGATGGCCGGCCCCGCCGGGAGCCGTTATCTCGCGGATAACGGCGCGATTCAGGTCAAAATTGAAAGCACGACGAAGATCGACACCGCGCGGACGCTCGGGCCCAACCTTGATGGGATTCCCGGCACCGAGCGGTCTTGCGTCTTCGCAAACGTGAATGCCGGGAAGCTGGGACTGACACTGAACCTCTCGACGCCAGGGGGCCGCGACCTGGCCCTGCGGATGGTTCAATGGGCCGACGTCGTCACCGAAAGCTACACGCCACGGGCGATGCGCTCGTGGGGCCTCGATTACGAGTCGCTGCGCAAGCTGAAGCCGGACCTGATCATGCTGAGTTCGTGCCTGGGCGGCCAAACCGGTCCCTGGCGCGAACTCGCTGGTTTTGGAACGATGGGCGCCCAACTCGCCGGGTTCGGCGAACTCGCCGGCTGGCCCGATCGGCCACCCGCCGGTCCCTTCGGCGCCTATACCGACTACATCGCGCCGAAGTTCACGGCCGCCGCTATCGTGGCCGCCCTCGACCACCGCCGCCGGACCGGCGAAGGCCAGTACATCGACCTTTCCCAGGCAGAGTGCTCCCAGCAGTTCGTTACCCCGGCGATCCTCGACCTGCAGGCGAACGGCCACGTGATGAAGCGCGACGGCAACGCGTCTCCGGAGTACGCGCCGCATGCCGTCTTCCCCTGCGCTGGTGACGACCGCTGGGTCGCCATCGCTGTTGAAACCGATGAGCAGTGGCGGGCACTGCGTAGCGCGATGGGCGACCCGCAATGGGCACGTTCAGGCTCGTTCGATTCGGCCGCCGGCAGGCTGCTTGATCGTGCATCGATCGAGGCCCACATCGCCGAGTGGTCGCGCCATCGAACCCCGGACGAGGTCGAATCCGCGCTCCAGGCGCGTGGCGTCCCGGCCTACCGTTCGGCGACCAGCCAGGACCTCAGTGTGGACCCGCAACTCGTGGCCCGTAGGCACTTCCTGTTGGCCGAACACGCGGAGATGGGGCCGGTGACGATCGAGGGCTCGCGATTCCTGCTTTCCGATACTCCCGCGGCGATCCGCCGGGCCGGACCGGTCTTCGGCCAGGACAACGAGTTCGTGCTCCGTGAGCTTCTCGGCCTGAGCGAGGAAGAGGTGGTGGAGTACCTGGTGGCCGGCGCTCTGGAATAGAACCCGCGCCGGGCAATCGGCGGGATGCCTGCTCTACGGCGTCCGCGGGCCCTTACGCCTCCGCAGCCACCTTTGGGTGCTGCTTCACCACCAGCACACGGTCCACCCGCCGCCCGTCCATCGCCATTACCCGAAGTTGATAGCCGGGCACATCGATGCGGTCGCCGACCCGGGGGATGCGGCCCAGGCGATGCATGATGAACCCGCCAATCGTGTCGTAGTCCTCGCTCGCGAGCTCAGCCGAAGTCGCATCCTCGACGTCCGCGATCAGTGCCAGGCCGCTCACCAGCAGATTCCCGGCCGCCAGCGGCCGTACCGTCTCGGTTTGCTGGCGTCCGCCGCCCAACCAGCGCCCGAGCAGCCGGTAGAGCACCTCGTCCGCCGTCAGGATTCCGCTCGTCCCGCCGTGTTCGTCCACCAGCACGACGAGCTGCACCTGCTTCACGCGCATCGCCTGCACGGCGACTTCGACGCTGACGGACTCGGGGATCGCGACGGCCGGGACAATCAGCGGCGCCCACTCTCTGCCGCCCGCCCGCACCAGCTTCAGGAGGTCCTTCGCATCGAGCACGCCCAGCACATGGTCGAGGTCGTCTTCGTACACGGGGTAGCGCGTGTGCTGGTGGCGCTCGACAAGGTCCAGGACCTCATCAAGGGAGGCCTGCGCATCGACCGCGACGACCTCGGTCCGCGGCACCATGATCTGGTCAGCCTGGATCGCGCTGAACTCCAGGGCCCGCCGCGCCAGCATCAACTCGGAGGTCGAGAGCAGGCCCGCTCTGGCACTCGCTTCGATCACCAATTCCAGCTCTTCCGCCGAAAGATTGGATTCGTGTTCCCCCGAACGCTTGATCCCGAAGGGTGAGACCACGGCCCGGCCGGCCATGTTCATCACCCAGATGAATGGCCGGAAGATGCGATTGAACACAGCGATCGGCGCCGCCACCCAGAGCGCCGTGGCCTCGGCCCGCTGTAGGGCGAGCGTCTTCGGCGCCAGTTCGCCCAGCACTATCAGCATCGAGGTAATGATCGTGAACGCGACGGCCACTGCCACGGCATGCGAAATCGCCGGGGCCCAGCTCCCCACCAGCGCTTCTACCGGCGGTTCGATGATCCGCGCCAGGGCTGGCTCTCCGAGCCAACCAAGGGCGAGGCTGCAGACCGTGATCCCCAGCTGCGTCGCCGCGATGTAGTTATCCAGGTCCCGCAGCGACGCCAGCAACAGCTTCGCCCGCGATTGGCCGCCTGCGGCCAGTTGTTCGATCCGGCTGCGCCGCACCGCCACATACGCGAACTCCGTCGCCACGAACAGTCCGTTGGCCGCGATGAGCACGACGACCGCTATCAGTCCAACGATCGTCCACGTAGTTTCCGACATCGACCTATCCTAACCGCTCCCGCTCATCTACCCCTGCACGCGGTTCCGTGCATAGCGCGGGCGGTGTACAGTTCGCACAAATGTTCGCAAGCGATGCCACCCCCAGGCCCGCACCTGCCCGCGACCGTTTGCGCGCCGCGCTCAACCAGCCCCTCCGCGGCGAAGCGGCCGTGCGCCGTGACAGCGTCACCGAATTACTCGACCTTTCCAGTCTCGGCGGCCGTTGGTTCGAATCTCCGCACGGCCCCGGCTATATGATCGAAAGCGTTTACGAAGCCGGGCACGCCCACGGCGACATTCCCCTGCACCGTGCCCTCTCCATAGCCCCCGCGCGCCTCGCTGGACAGATTCGTGACCCCCGGCTCGCCGAAACGCTGCCCGCCGACTTCCTCTACGTCGACACCGAAACCACCGGCCTGGGCGGGGCCGGGATGATGGTCTTCCTCGCCGGGGTCGCGCGCTTCGAAGGCGCCACCCTGCACCTCCGCCAGTACCTTCTTCCCGGTCCCCAGTTCGAAGGCGGCCTCCTCGGCGGTATCAGCAAGGAACTGGAAAGCGCGCGCGCCCTCGTGAGCTACAACGGCAAGTCGTTCGATGTCCCCGCGCTCGAGTCGCGCTACATCCTCTCCCGCCAGACCCCCGCCCTCCGGAAGCTTCCCCATCTCGACTTGCTTCACCCCAACCGCCGCCTTTTCAAGGGAGTCATCGAATCGCACAAGTTGCCCATGGTCGAACGAGAACTGCTGGGCTTCGAACGCGAGGACGACTGCCCCTCGGCCGAAGTCCCGGAACGCTATTTCCGCTTCCAGCGGAGCGGCGACCCGACCCACATCCGGCCCGTCCTCCGCCACAACGCCTGGGACATCCTCTCGCTCGTGGCCCTGGCGGCGCACCTTGCGGCAGTCTGCGATGACGCCGAAGGGCACCCGCTGCAGGCCGCCCGCGCCGCCGAGTATGCCGGCGACCACGCCGCGGCCGCCCGTCACTACACGGCCAGCCTCGAGGTGTCTGGCGGTCGCGGCGAACGAATGGAGGCGCTCGAACGGGCTGCCCGCTGCCACCAGCGAGCCGCCGAGTGGGCGCCGGCGGCCGAACATTGGCGAGCCCTCATCGATGAGCCTCGCAGCCGCCGTGTCCTCCCGTTTGTGGAACTGGCGAAGCTCGCTGAACACCGCCTGGGTGACCTGGCGCGCGCCTATGTCCTGATCGATGAGGCCATCTCGCTCGCCTCGCGGGGGCTCGTCCACCCCGGCCCTGTGGGCGGTGAACTCTCGATCGAAGCCCTCGAACATCGCCGCAACCGCCTCCGGAAAAGGCTCGAACGCGCGGCACCGTGACCGCTCCCCGTCTTCTCTTTCACTCCGACAGGGGGCATCGCCCACAACGGCCGCGGGTACAGTAATCAGTGTGCAGGAGCAACCCGCCCTGGAGCCGCGCCGATGTGCCAAACGCCGGTGGGCTTCCCTGTGTGCTGCCGAGCCATCGCTCCAGGGGCTTGAGGCGTCCGTACACCCCCGGCGAGGGCAGCCCGCCCAGCGACCGCTCAACGGCATCTTCGGGCCACGCTCCCGATGCCAGGGCAACCGGGAGCACGGCGTTCACCATGCACTCGATGGCCAGCGCCCTTCCAATTCCGGGGGCCATCAGCGAAGCCGGGCCACTCCCTTGCCCGAGGCTCGCCGGCCAGCCGGGCAGCTCCCCGTGCCGCCAGAGCCGCGCGACGAGAGTTCCGGCGGCCTCCAGTCTTCGTTCCGGCGAAGCCATCGGGCGCAAGCCCGCGCGGCTCAGGCCGGCCCCTCGCACAACAGCCCGGAGGTGGGCTGCCGCCGCCATCTCCCGGCCGGACGGGTGGTCGTCGAGCGTATCCAGCAGCGCCGCCAACGGCAGGCTTCGGGAGAGTGCGGCGAACACCTCCCGGTTGGCGGGCCCGCCCAGGGTTGCGAGCAACGCCGCATAGAGCGCCTGTCCATCTCCGGCAGCCGCAACCACCGGCGCTGCCCGCGCCGCCTTCATTCGCAGCCGGCGCAAGCCAAGCCGTTCCAGCACCGGCCCCGATGCGAGGCTG
>JANPDX010000260.1:0-3235 GCA_031431695.1 Dehalococcoidia bacterium | reverse complement strand
GCCCGCCGCCAGGACCAGCCAGCCAGCTTGGTACAGCAAACCCGCGAACACGGGGTTCGGGGCGGGAGCCGACTCGACCAGGTGCGCGCCCATTCTTGAGGCGCCGGAATCAAGGTCCGCGGAGCAGTAGCACAGTTCGAGGAACGCCACGAGTCCTTCGGTGCGTGGGCGGTCGCCCGCCGCTATCGCAAGCGCCAGTGCGGCGAACGTGGCGTCTATCGCCTGCGAAGGCCCAACCGCGCTGCGAAAGGCGATGCCAAGCGCCGCCGCCCGGACCGGGGGATGCGGCGAGGCTGCCAGCCGGTACACCGGGTCGAGATCGAACCCCGCGGTTGCCGCTGGCGCGCGTGTCAATCGTCGCATTCCGCGAAGGAGTTCCTTGGCCTTCCGCTCGACTCGCGTGCTGAGCAGCGGTCGGATCTCGCCATCCGCGGGCCACTCGGGCCACGATTGAGGTGGGATGTCCGCATTCACCGAGTGGTCAGCCATGCATCCAATGAACGCGCCACTTCGTCCCGGTTCTTCGAAGCGAAGTACCAGTCGACCGTGCGATGGAGGCCATCCTTGAACCGCACCTCGGGCCGCCAACCGAGAAGGCGCTCCGAAAGCTCGTTGCTGGCCACGCGGTTAAGCGGCCCGGTCGGCATGGCCGGTTGGAATTCGATGCGTGGATGAAGGCTCTTGAAGTCGAGCACCTCACGCACGGCATCGATGACACGGATTCGTTCCATGGTCCCGATATTGACCGCCGAACCATCGTCGATGGCCTCGGCCACGCGGATCGTCCCTTCAGCGACATCCCGCACGTAGGTCCAGTTGCGGACTTGTTCACCGGTGCCCCAAACGTAGAACGGATCCTGTCCGATGAAGGCGCGAGCGATCATTGCGATTACGGCGTGGTTCTCGCGTCCACGTTCGCCATAAACCGTGAAGTACCGGCAGGATGCGCCCTTGAGCTTTCCCTCGCGGCAGAGCGCCGTCAGAGTCATCTCGCCCATGAGCTTCGCCCAACCGTAGAGGTTGTCCGCGTCGTAGGGTGGGCCTGCCGTGTCTTCGCTGAGGAACACCTCTTCGGAAGGATCCATCTGCCGGAAGTTGGGGTAGACGCACCCGGACGAGGCATAGACGAGGTTTTCTACGCCGGCGGCAACGCTTGCCGCGAACACGACGCCGTCGAGTACAAGGTTTGTCGCGCAAGCCGACTGGTTGAGGTCCACGTACCCGCGCCCGCCGTGATCGGCGGCCAGGTGAAACACGGTGCTGACGCCCCTCACGGATTCGGCGGCGAAGGTCGCGTCGCGCAAGTCCCCCTCACGAAAGTCGATCCGGCCTGCATCGAGGTGAACGCGGAGGTTGTCGACGGTACCGCTGCTGAGATCGTCGGCGACGCGCACAGAAGCTCCCCGTTCGATGAGCGCATCGACGAGGTGTGAGCCGATAAACGAGGCACCCCCGGTCACCAGCACCGGGCGGCCTGCCCACGTGATGCTCACAGCTTCCCCGTCTGTCGTGCGCGCTCCAGCGTCACCTCGTAGAGACGGGCAGTTGCGGCGTCGATCATCACTCCGCCGGCGTTCGCCGCGCCAGTGCCGGCGGCTTCGGCCGCGCGGACCTGCTCGATGACCTTCAGCGCACGCTGGATTTCCGAGTCGGTCGGGGAATAGACGTCGTTCGCGATGGGCACCTGCGAGGGGTGAATCGCCCACTTGCCGACTGCACCAAGCGCGGAGGCCCAGGTGGCTTCGCGGCGATAGCCCTCGTCGTCTCGAAAGTCAGCGAATGGCCCGTCGATGGCGTCGAGGCCGTTCGCCCGGGCGGCGACGATCATGCGGTTTCGGTGGTAGCTCCACGGGTCGCCGGGGTATTTGCCCTCGCCCCTGCCGTGCAGGCTGAGGCGCATACCCTGGCTTGCGGAGAAGTCGCCGAAGCCGAGAATCAGCGCTTCGATGCGCGGGCAGCAGGCGGCGATCTCTTCGACCCGTGCGAGGGCTTCTGTCTCTTCGATAAGCAGTTCGAGGCCGATGCGTCCCTCTTCAAGTCCAAGCTGGTTTTCGAGTTGAGTCAGCAGCGTGTCTACGAACCAGACATCGCGAGGGGACTTGGGCTTCGGCACGATGATGACGTCGATGTTCTTGCCGGCGCCGGTGACCACTTCCACGAGGTCTTCGTAGCACCAGTGGGTGTGGGTGCCGTTGATGCGCACGGCGCGGGTCTTCTTTCCCCAATCAAGCGTGTTCAGGCCCTCGATAATGAACTTGCGCGCAGGCACCTTTTCGTTCGGCGAAACTGCGTCTTCGAGGTCGAGGAAGACGAGGTCGGCGTCACTTGAGGCGGCACGTTCGATCATCTTGGGATTGGAACCCGGGGTCGAGAGTTCGGAACGGCGAAGGCGGGTGGGGCGGGTCATGTGGTCTCCTCGAATGCGATTTCGGCGAACACTTCTGCGTTGTGTTCGCCCAGTTTCGGTGGGCGGCGGTATATGCCAGAGGGTGTCGCGGTGAAATGGATCGGACTGTTCGGCAACACGACGGGACGTGGGCTGCCCGGATGATCGACCGCCACGAGCATATGGCGGGCGCGAAGGTGCGGGTCGTTGAACAAGGCTTCGGCGTCGTTCACAGGGCCGACGGGTACGGCGCCGCCAAGTAATTCGATGATCTCGTGTGTCGGCCGGGCGCGAGTCCAACTGGACAGGGTCTCTTTGACGAAGGCGGCATTCACGACGCGGTCTCTGTTGCTGATGGTGCGTGGGTCATGGATCAGTTCCGCCCTGTCTATGTGGGCGCAGAGGAGGGCCCAGTGGTTCTGCGTGGGGGCGGCGATGGCGCAATACCCGTCGGCCGTCTGGTAGACATCGAAAGGGCTGAGTTGCGGGTGGCTGTTACCGGATGGCTTCGTGACGATGCCCGCATAGGTGTAGCGGTAGACGGCTGCTTCGCACAGGGCGGTGATGGCATCAACCATCGAAACATCGAGGAACTGGCCCTGGCCGGTAAGTTTCGCGTGGAGCAGCGCACTGACGATGCCAAGCGCGGCCATCGTGCCAGGGTAGAGGTCGCCGACGCTGGCGCCGACCTTCAGTACCTGACCTTCCTCGGTGCCGGTCATGCTGACGATGCCGCCCATGGCCTGGGCCACGACGTCGTAGGAAGGCCACTCGGCGTAGGGGCTGGCGCCGGTGCGGGGGTCGCCAAAGCCGCGAATGGCGGCGTACACGAGCGCCGGGTTGCGGGCG
>JANPDX010000259.1:0-4457 GCA_031431695.1 Dehalococcoidia bacterium | reverse complement strand
CGCACGCCCACCGCAACCTTATAGCCGCCGGCTTCGCAGGCCGCGACAACTTCGTTGATGTTGGATACGGAGATGGTCCAGTAGCGGTAGCCGAAACCGCCCTGGATGCCGCCCGGAGCCGCCTTGGCCGGCGGATTGGAGCCCGATATGACCTTGATGAGACTGGTCCCGCACATGAGGCGGTGCATGGTGCTGCCGCCGCCCATAGGCATATCGCCGAGGTGTTCGAAGCCGAGCGTATCGCGGTAGAAGGCGAGTGCCTTTTCGCCGTCAGAGACAACGATGCCGAGGTCGATGGAGTCCTTGGTCAGTTTAACGCCCATGGCGGGCCTCCCGTTGGTAGGTTGTGCCGGGAGCATAACCGAAAGAAAGGCAGCGAAAAGCAGAGGCCAACCCGAGAACACGTTACAGTGAACGGGGAAGAGCGGGGAGGAAGAAAAAAATGGCCTGGCTGATCAGCATTGTTATGGCGCTTGCAATTTGCGGCGCGGTGTTCTTTGTGGGGCGGGCAGCCCGTAGCGGAGCAAGTCCCAATTCGCCCGAACGCTTCCGGGGAACCATTGCGATGGTGGCGGCGGGGGTGTTGTTTGGGCTCTGGGTGGGCCTGCACACGGTGGCCGCTTCGGTGAGACCGATCGAGGCCGGGCACGTGGGCGTGGTCTACCAGTTCGGTGAAATCGTCGGTCAGAAGGACGAAGGCCTGCAGTTCATCGCCCCATGGCAATCGATGAAGACGGCGAGCATTCGGGTGCAGCGGCAGCGGTTCGAAAACATCACGGCGTTTTCCAAAGAGACGCAGGACGTCTTCATGACCGTCGCGGTGAACTTCTCGGTATCCAAGGACCAGGTGCAGACGCTCTACCGGCAGGTTGGCCCGAACTGGTTCGATGTCCTGATTGAACCAAGGGTCGCGAACTTCCTGAAGGAAGAGACTGTGAAGTACTCCAGCGTTGATGTCGCCCCGAACCGGGAAATCATCCGCCAGAACGTCATAAAGAAGCTCTCCGAGGATCTGGAGAAGCGATCTATCACGATCAATGACCTGCTGATCGAGAACATCGATTTCGCGCCGGAATTCAAGCAGTCGATCGAAAACAAGCAGATCGCGGCGCAGGACGCGCTGCGGGCACAGGAAAAGGTGAAGCAGAGCCAGTTCGAGGCTGAGCAGGTTGTGGAAACGGCGAAGGGCGAGGCGAACGCGACTCGCGAACGGGCGAACGGCCAGGCGGATGCGAACAAGGCGCTCGCGGTCTCGCTCACTCCAGAAGTCCTTCAGTTTCTCGCAATCCAAACGCTCGGGGACAACATCCAGATTGCGCTGATCCCGGCGGGGCAGGGCATCATCCTCGACCCGGCAACGCTCCTGGGCGGAAAGAAACCGTAGCAGGTAGCATGGGCCGCCCTCCGCGCCGTCGGGGGCGCGGCCCTCTCCAGCACCCTGCTAGACGGTCGCGCCACCGCGGCGAAGCGGTGCACTTGCGCGGTGCAGTTCCGTGAACACTTCGCGGTAAGAGGCGAGCAGGCCGGTTTCGTGGTAGGTCACACCGTGCTCGCGGCAAAACGCCGCGACGATCGGCCGGGCCTTGCGCAGGTTGCAGCGCGGCATGGTTGGGAACAGGTGATGTTCGATCTGGTAGTTTAAGCCGCCGTACCAGAAGTCAGTCAGCGGGTGGGCGGCAACGTTCCGTGAGGTGACCACCTGTTCGCGGAAGAAGTCGAGGCGCCCGCCGTCCTTGGTAAGCGGCATGCCCTTGTGGTTCGATGCGAAGACCGAGCTGTTGTAGAACCCGAACACACCCTGGTGGACCAGCGCGAACGGCAAGGCCCAGGGCCAGCCAATTTCGAAGAGCAGCCACCCGTAGGCAACGACGTGCAGGGCGATCAGCCCCGCCTGCAGCCAGGGATGGTGCGCCTTGGGGCTGAACAGGTGGGTGACGCTGATGTAGCGCATGTTCGCCGCCTGGAAGGGCAGCAGGAAGACCAGGGAGAACGCCTGGATGGCGATCATCGGCCGCAGCCAGGTTGGCCGCGAGGCTATTTGCTCGCTCGAAAACACCAGCATCGGGATCTGGACGTCCGGGTCTTTATCGATGTGGTTCGGTGTGGCGTGGTGCTGGTTGTGCTTGTCGTTCCACCACGAATGGCTGACGGCCAGGAAGACGTTCCCGAACAACGCCCGCGCGATGCGGTTCGTCCGGCGCCCGCGGTAACCCTGGCGGTGGCCGACATCGTGAGCCAGCAGCGCGACCTGGGTCGATGCAAAGCCCATGAACACCGCATCAGCGATGAGTATCCACGGATTCGTTGTGATCACCGCGATTACCACCGCCGCCACCATCGTCGCCACGGCGATGATGGTCTTCATCCAGTAGTAACCAGACCGTGATTCAAGGAGGCCCGCTTCTTTGATCTTCCGCTTCAAGACTACATAATCTACAGCTGCCGGCACGGCCATCGTCGAGGCCGGCTTTGAAGGGGTGAGCACTGCCAAGGGGTGGGATCCTCTCATCTCACGGGGCCGCGGCCTCATGAGTGCGCCAGCGCTTGGCTGGCAAGTCTCACGGTATCACGTTGTTGTGACAGCGTATGTCGGCGGAACCACTGCCTTTTTCGCCCCGTTGCGGGGGTTGTCGGGCCTTCAACTTGCTACGATGGCGCCGTGACACGCTGTTTCGGGATCCCACTGTTGCGGATGTCCGGTATGAAACCGGCCCCTCGAGGGACGTTCGCCGAGCCTGAACCAGCGAAAGCAGCGAGCTGGACAGCATGACCACACGAGTCGCGCTCGCGCTCGGGGGTGTCTCCGCAACATCCGATGACCTTTACGTCGCGGCGCTCTCGCAGCCCGAATTGGGGCTCGAAGTGGTCCGCCTGCTACCCGAAATGTCCGAGGCCGCAGTGCGTGAGGCCGTCCGTTCGTCGGCCGGGCTCGTCCTCAGTGGTGGGGCCGACGTCCATCCCGCGCGCTACGCCGAAGTGCCCGCCGGCGCCGAAATGAAGTACGTCTCCGAAGCGCGCGACGCCATGGAAATGGCGGCGCTCGAAGAAGCCGACCGCTTGAAGTTGCCGATCCTGGCAATCTGCCGCGGGATGCAAGTGCTCAACGTCCACCGCGGCGGGGGCCTGCTCCAGGATATTGGCGGCAGCCACCGCGACGGCCGGCCCCAGGTAGAGAAGTGGCAGCCGTTTCATGCCGTCGCGCTCGAACCGGCCAGCGCCGCCGCGAAAGTTCTCGGCGCCGAGATGGTCGAAACCAATTCGCGGCACCACCAGGCAGTGGACCCGGTACGGCTTGGCCGTGACCTGCACGTCACGGGGCGATGCGTCATCGATTGCGTCATCGAGGCGGTGGAAGAACCCGGCGAACGCTTCGTCCTCGGGGTGCAATGGCATCCCGAAAACATGGCCCTCGCACCGTCGGACTCCCCCGAACGCGCGCAAGCGCGCGGACTCTTTGGCGCCTTCGCCGAAGCGGCCCGCTCGTTCCGCCTGTAACGCGGCAGTTGGCGCCTACTTCAGCGAGAAGGGCGGGAACTCATCGACGAGCAGCAGTCCGTAGGCTTCGACCCGTGTCTGCCAGCGAAAAACGCCCATGCCGAAGTCGTAGAGACTCTGCGGGTACACGCCGTTAACGAGGATTGCAAACCACGCCACCACGCTCGTGAAGAACCATGCGATACCAAGGAAGAACAGCACAATGCCGTGGGGAATGAGGAAGATGAGCCTCAACGCGACCGAAGTCTTGTCGCGGGGGAACTCAGCCAGCGTAATGTTCAAGGTGGCGGGGTATTCGCCATCGCCGAAGGGCGGATACTCGTCGCGGAAGAGCGCGGTGTATGCCATCGCCCGCACTTTCCAACGCAGGTAGAACGTCCCGAGGTTGCGCAGGCCTTCCGGGTGCTGGTTCGCGAAAAGGATAGCGAACCAGGAAATCACGGCACAGACCGAAGCAACAGCTCCGATCACGCCCGAATTGAGCATGCTGCCGAGCTCGTTCTGATAGCTCAGAAGGACGCCGAGCGTGATCCCTCCGCCTACCAGTATCGAATGTGGAACCGCCAGGATGATCCTGAATCCCACGGTCATCTTGTTTCGCGGTTCCGTCGTTGGTTGAACGTCGATGCTCACGGGATAGTTTGCTGCTGCACTGACAACGGCCACTGTTTGCCACCTCCGGCTTTCGTCGCGAATCCTAACCTCTGGAGGTACCGGCGCATACCTGATCGGATCGATAGTTGGCGTCAGCCAACCGCCAGGTCGCCCAGTCTCGTGACTCACCCTACGGTCCCGTCGCCGCGCCAATTCCAAACACCGCTGTCAGGCCGTTGTGGTCGCTCGCGTAAAGCAGACTTCCGTCATCTCGTTTCTTGGGCTCGGCGGCAAACAACCCGAGTGCCGAGGGCGTCCATTGCGATGTCAGGATGTAGTCGGTCCGTCCGCTGAGCGGGGGCTGTTCG
>JANPDX010000258.1:0-5128 GCA_031431695.1 Dehalococcoidia bacterium | reverse complement strand
TGTGCGTTGTACACCGAGCTGCCGCAGACCAACACGTTGGCGCCCGCTGCCACGCAGCTCGCGATGTTGCCCGCTTTCACACCGCCGTCGATCTGGACATCCGCGCCGGAACCGGCGGCGTCCAACAGCTTTCGTATCCGGCGGACCTTCTCGAGCTGTCGAGGAATCATCTGCTGACCGCCCCAGCCCGGGTTGATCGTCATCACCATCACTTGGTCCACTTCGTGAAGTGACTCCTCGAGTGCCGCGACCGATGTGCCCGGGTTGATACAGACCCCCGCCCGCTTACCCATACGATGAATCATATCCAGCGTTCGGTTGATGTGCGGCGAAACTTCGATGTGGACGTTGATCGTGTCGGCCGTTTCGGCGTACTGCTCGATGAGCCGCTCCGGTTCCACGCACATCAGGTGGAGGTCGAATGGCAACCGGGTGACCTTGCGCAAGGCGTCAACGAGTACGGCGCCAAAGGTGATATTCGGCACGAACCGCCCGTCCATCACATCAAGGTGGAGCATGTCGGCGCCGCCGAATTCGGCCGCCCGCACTTCGTCGGCGAGGCGTCCGAAGTCCGCTGTCAGGATGGATGGTGCAATCTTCACGTTCGGCATTGCGACCATTCTACCGCTTCAGACGCCAGCAGTTATACTATCCCGCGTAGGCATCTGATCATTTATGGCAGTAAAAATCGTTACCGACTCGACGTGTGACCTCCCGCCTGCCCTCGTGGCAGCGTACGAGGTTACGGTTGTCCCGCTTACCGTCTTTTTCGGCGAGGAAGCTTTCCTCGATTCAATCGAGATCACTGCGGATGCATTCTACGAACGCATGACAACGGGGAAGGTGCTGCCACGCACCAGCCAGCCTTCGGTGGAGCTGTTCCGCGAGGCTTACGAGCGATGTGGCGCCGATGGAAACGAAATCGTTTCCATCCACCTGTCCTCGAAGATGTCGGGCACCCTCAACGCAGCGTCGGTTGCCCGTGAGGCCGTCGCGCCACAGATACACGTCGACCTCATCGATTCCTACAGCGTTAGCCTGGGACTGGGACTGATCGTCCTCGAAGCCGCTCGCTCCGCGCAGGCCGGAGCGTCCCTCGCTGAAGTGGTTGCCACCGTGCGGCGCGTCATGGATCGGGTTTCGGTGCATGTCATGGTCGATACCCTCGAATATCTTCAGCGCGGCGGCCGGATCGGGCGCGCGCAGTCTTTCCTCGGTTCGGTCCTGAGCTTCAAGCCGATCCTTCGTGTCGAAGACGGCGAGGTGACGCCGCTCGAACGCGTCCGAACGCGCACGAAGGCGATTGAACGCATGTTTGAGATCGGCGCCTCAATGGCGCGATCGAAGGAGATGTTCGTTGCCTATTCCGGCAGCGACGCTGACGCACGGGCATTGATCGACCGCCTGCGCCCACGCCTCCCTCACACAGACCTCTATCTTGCCCAGCTTGGTCCGGCTGTGGGCGTCCACTCCGGGCCGAATGCCATTGGGATCGCGGCGCTGGAGCGGGAGTGACCGCCGTGCAAGGCACCGATTCCGCCCGCCTCCGCCGAGTGTTCGAACTCGAAATCGAACGCGGTTGCGACAACAAGACGGTTATCGGTGGCCTCGACCGGATGCTGATTCAAATGTCCGAGGACGGCCTTATCACGCCTGCGAGTCCTCTTGCTCAGCGATTCAAAGCGCTGCCGGCATCCGGATACCGTTCCCTGTGCGACGACGACCGCAAATCCTGGGTCGAAGGAACCATCGTCGCACTCTCGGCGCCCCGTCCGTCGGGTTCTCCCCTCTCCCGCGACGCAGGAGTCCGGATGCGAGAATCCCTACCCACGGGCGAGAGCCGGAAGACGCCAGATCGCGCGACTCCACCCGCCCGAAGCGGTAGAGCCACCAGACCCGCCGCAATACGGTCGCGACCGGAGCAGCCAGAAGGACCGTCAGCCAGTGTCCCGGCCAGCGCGCTCAAACTCGATTCGCCACTCACCCGCCTTCCAGGTGTCGGAAAGGCCGCGGTCGAGCGGTTCGAAAAACTCGGAGTAAGTTCCGCCGCTGACGCTGTCTTTCTCTTTCCCCGCCGCTTCAACGATTTCACCGACGTGCGCAAGATCAGCGAACTCCGCCCGGGGTCGCAGCTGCAAACCGTTGTCGGCACCGTGTTCTCTGTCGCCGAAGTTCGCTTTGGCCGCCGTATCCGTGGCGCGCAGGCGGTCATCACCGATGGATCCGGGATGCTCAAGGCCGTCTGGTGGAACATGCCATACGTCGTGCGTGGAATCCCCGAGGGGTCCGAGGTCGTCTTGTCCGGCAAGGTTCGCGAATACCGTGGACGCCTCCAAATGGAGAATCCCGAGTACGAGGTCTTTGACGACGAGACGATGACTGCCGGGCGGATGATCCCGGTCTACCCGGCAACGAGCGGACTTGGCCAACGTACCATTCGCCGCGCAGTCAAAGCTGCCGTCGATGGACTCGCCGATCATGTGAATGACCCGATCCCGGAATCGGCGAGGCGCGAACATGCGGTGGCCCCCATCGCAACAGCTATTCGCGGCTACCACTACCCCGAAAACGCGGCCCAGGCCGAAATGTCCCGGCGGCGGCTGGCGCTTGGCGAATTCGTCGCCGTCCAGGCAGCTGTCCTGATGCGGCGGGCGGAATGGCAGGAAGGCAACGATGCCCCGGTCCTTGAGGTTGAAGCCGAGGGTACCGGGTTCCTCGGCTCGCTACCGTTCGGGCTCACCGGCGCGCAACAACGCTGCATCGCCGAAATCGACCGCGATCTCCGTGGCCCCCACCCGATGCTACGGCTCCTCCAGGGGGACGTCGGGTCAGGAAAAACGGTGGTCGCGTTTTCCGCCATGCTTGCGGCGGTACGCTCGGGATATCAGGCCGCCCTGATGGCGCCAACCGAGATCCTTGCCGAGCAGCATTACCGATCGCTTTCCCGCGTTCTCGGCGGCGACGAGGTCTCTCCTCTAGCCGGGGTGTTCGCACCGCCGTGGCTCGGACGGCCCTTGCGGGTGCTGTTGCTCACTGGTTCATTGACCGCCTCACAGAAGCAGAATATCCGCGGCGACGCCGCCCACGGCGGTGCCGACATCATCATCGGCACACACGCGTTGCTCGAAGACGACATGGAGATGCCCCGTCTCGGCCTGGCGGTCGTCGATGAGCAGCACCGCTTCGGGGTCCTCCAGCGAGCTCGCTTGCGCCAGAAGGGACTGAACCCTCACCTCCTCGTCATGACCGCCACGCCCATACCGCGGACGCTCGCGCTGACCGTGTACGGCGACCTTGAAGTCTCGACAATCGACGAGATGCCTCCAGGCCGAAAGCCGATTAAGACACGCTGGTACCAGCCACAAGAACGCGACGACGCCTACGCGTTCCTGCGCAAGCACCTCGATGCTGGCGAACAGGCCTTCATCATCTGCCCGCTCGTCGAGGAATCGGAAACACTCGATGTGCGCTCCGCCGAGCAGGAATACCAGCACTTGAGCGAGGGCCCCCTCGGCGGTTATGCCCTCGAACTCCTGCATGGCCGCTTGCCCGGCAAGCAAAAGGACGAAATCATGGGCCGTTTTGGAAGAGGCGAAGTGCAGGCGCTCGTGTCCACGAGTGTGATCGAAGTTGGCATCGATGTCCCGAACGCGACGGTGATCGTGATCGAGGGTGCGGAACGTTTTGGGCTCAGCCAGCTGCACCAGTTCCGGGGCCGCGTTGGGCGGTCGGAGACACAGAGCTACTGCCTCCTGTTCCCCAGCGAGGAAGACCCGGGCCCCGAGGCCCGCGAACGCTTGGAAGCCATGTGCGAAACGACCGACGGCTTCGAACTGGCGGAAGTCGATTTGCGCATGCGTGGCGAAGGCGAAACCTGGGGAAAGCTTCAGAGCGGCTCGAACACGATGCTCCGCGTGGCTCGCCTCACCGACCGCGAAATCCTGCTCAAGGGCCGCGAGATCGCCCGGAACGTCCTCGCCCGCGACCCGAAGCTGCAGCGCCCGGAGAACTACCCGCTTGCGGCCGCCGCGAAGCCGTTCCTTGAAAAAGCCACCGAAGCCAACTAGCACCGTAGTATTCGCCCGATGCGCCTCACCTCCACCCGGCTCCGCGTCCATGGCCGTGTTTGGCGAGACCCGAAAGCCGTCCTGGTGCTGGCGCTCGTCGCAGCAATCGCTGGCTACCTTCCAACTCTGAACGCGCCACTCTACGCCGACGACTACATCTACCTCGGCGCGTCCCGAGAACTCTCGTTCCAGCATTACACCCGCCTGGTGTTCACTCCGTGGAGTGATGACCCGACCCTGACCTTCACGCGCGACTTCTGGCGCCCGCTGTCCTTCCTCTACTTCGAACTTGTGCAGCCGCTCTTCGGCGCACGCCTGTTGCCCTACCACCTGGTCAACCTCTTCATCCACCTGGCCTCCATCGTGCTCGTGTGGCTGCTCGCCCGGAGACTCGACTCGCGGCCGGCGGTCGCCGCGGTGGCAGTCCTGGTGTTTGCCCTCTATCCCGGCTCAACCGAAGCCATCTCCTGGATTTCGTCGGTGAACAGCGCCGGGCTACCGTTGATGCTCGCATCCTGGCTGGTGTTTCTCTCCGCGACCGCGCCCGAGGCTCCCGCCTGGAATCGACTCGTTGCAGCGTCCGGTCTGTTCGCCCTGGCGCTCATGTTCCGCGAGACATCCGCCGCACTTTTGCCCGCGATTGGGCTCTGGTACCTCCTTGTGCAGCGCCGCGGCCGCCTCAAGGACGTTGCCACGTACAGGGTCTTCATTCCCTACGCCGTGCCCGCGGTCTGTTACTACCTCATCCGTACGAAGCTCTTTTCTGAGCCGGCTGCAAACTCCGACATCTTTGGGTTCGGAGACCACTTCGACAACCACTGGTGGTACTACCTCAAGAACGCTCTCTTACCCTTTCGAGACCCTGTGACGGGTTGGCGGCTCGAGGCGCAGGCGGCCTCAGGGGTGGTGCTCCTGGCGGCCGTGCCGGCTGCCCTCTTACTGCGAAAGTGGGGAGTAATCGCGCTCACACTCGCGTTGATTTTCTCCGTCGTGCCATCGGCCGCGGCAATCCTCGGCGTGGGTCAGCGGTACTTCTACTTTTCGACACCACTCCTGGCGAT
>JANPDX010000257.1:0-2799 GCA_031431695.1 Dehalococcoidia bacterium | reverse complement strand
GGGCACGCAGCCGAGACCGGGCACGACGGCGAATGGTGTTTCCAACATATGACGTACGCGTGAAGCTCGGATTTCAGGACCGCTGATGGCACAAAGAATGTGGCACTCTTCGGTGCGATGGTTCAAAGCCCGTTCCTTGGCGTTCTCGAACGACTCCACGCGAAGTTCCGTGGCGAGGAGACGGGCGCGCCCGCCTCGTATATCCCAGAGCTTGCGAAAGCGAACCCCGCGCACTTCGGTATTTCGGTTGTCACGGCTGACGGCGCGGTCTACTCGGTTGGCGATGCGAACGTCCCGTTCACGCTCCAATCGATTTCCAAGCCGCTGGTTTATGGTCTCGCCCTGGACGACAACGGCGCTGCTTTTGTAGACGCCAAGGTAGGAGTTGAACCGAGTGGCGAGGCGTTCAACGCGATCAGTCTCGAACCGGGGAGTGGACGGCCTCGCAACCCGATGATCAACGCCGGAGCGATCGCGATGAGCTCGCTCGTGTTGGGCGAGAGCGCTTCGGAAAAGGCCGCCCGCACGCTCTCGATGCTTTCGCGGTATGCGGGACGCGATTTGGACGTCGATGAAGCGGTCTTTCGGTCTGAGCAAGAAACCGGCCACCGGAACCGGGCTATCGGCCACCTGCTTCGGAATGCGGGAATTATCGAAGGCGACGTCGATGCGGTGTGCGACCGCTACTTCCGCCAGTGCGCGGTAAACGTCACCTGCGAGGACCTCGCGATGATGGCGGCAACGCTCGCGAACCAGGGGATCAACCCGCGCACGGGCGAACGAGCGGTTGGGAGCGAGAACGTCGAGCGCATCCTGAGCGTGATGAGTTCGTGCGGGATGTACGACTTCGCGGGCGCCTGGGTATACCGCGTGGGCATGCCCGCGAAGAGCGGCGTCGGGGGCGGGATCATCGCGGTCCTGCCGGGCCAGTTCGGAATAGGCGTGTTTTCGCCCGCGTTGGACGCGGTTGGCAACAGCGTGCGCGGGGTGGCGGTCTGCGAGGCGCTGTCGCAGGAGTTCAGCCTGCATTTGCATCGCCCACCGTTGCATGTTGGCTCCGTGATTCGGGCCTCGTACACGCTGAAGGACCGGCGCTCCAAGCGCCGCCGCACCCAGCATCAGACCGCCCAACTTGATGCAGCCGGGGAATCCGTACGCATCATCGAAGCGCACGGACCTGTCGTGCTGAGCACGGCCGAGGCCCTGATGCGGACCGGGATAGCGCAGACACCGGCGGGCGGCACGCTGGTCATCGATTTTCACCGGGTCGAAGCGATAGACGGCGCCGTGGCGGCGCTGTTCGGTAGCCTCGCCGTGGAGCTGCAAGGCCAGGGCGCCCGGCTCGTGATCCCGGGTATCGGTGAGGGCAGATCGTGGGCGGCCACCTTGCACGAGGCCCTGAACGGCGCGACCACCGCCAATTCTCCGAGCCACGCCGACCTTGATAACGCACTCGAGGCCTGCGAAGACGACATCCTCGGCAGCGACGGGATGCTTTCGGATGACCTCGCGGATCACTGCCATCCGTTGGTGATGGGACTGCCCGTGAAGGACGCGGCGGCCCTGCTCGGGATCGGCCTGAAGCGCGAATTCGCCGCGGGGGCAACGATCATCAGGCGAGGCGAGGCCTCAGACGCGATTTACCTGCTGCTTTCGGGAATGGCGACGGTGAGCGTGCCCTCCGTCACCGGAGGGAGGCATCGGCTGAGCACCGTCGGCCCGGGGACCACCTTCGGGGAGCTTGCGCTGATGGACAACGGCACGCGTTCGGCGGATGTCCATGCCGATACGGCAGTCACTTGCCTTTCGATACCGGTCGACGTCTTGCGTGGCGATCCTGGCATGCAGTCGCTTCGAGGCCACCTGATGGAACTGCTCGCGAGGGACCTTTCGGACCGGCTGCGACGGGCGAATAGCGAGATCCAGGCGCTCGCGCGTTAGGCGCGTCGAGCGCGACGATCTGGCCAGGCGAGGTTATTTGATCCAGCGGTCGCCCCAGCCTTCGTCCGGTTGCGTTTCGGCGAAGTCCCAACTGGCGCCGAACTTTTCGCTGTAGACAACGGCCTTGATCGGCTTCCGGTTGAGCGGGCCCTGGCGGTCGGTGGGATAACCAACCGGGAGCAGGCAGTAGAGCTGGTTGGTCTCGGGGATGCCGAGCATCTCGTATAGCTGGTCACGCATTGGCAGGTTAAAGATCGAACTGCCAAGGCCCATGGCCCGGGCGGCAAGCTGAAAGTTCTGAACGGCCGGGAAGGTGCTGCCGCCGGGCGTCGAGTGGCGGCCTTTCATGCCGAGGACGGCGACGATGACCGGTACCTGGTCCAGGCCGAGCGCAAGGTCGCGCACGCTCAAGAGCGAGAGGCGCTGGTTGCGTGGCAAGGCAGCGATTTCCTCTTCGCCACCGTAGCGCGCGGAGTACCGCGTCCAACCTTCGACGGCCCACTCGCGCATCTGGCGTTTGATGGCCTCGTCGCGAAGGATGATGAAGCGCCAGTCCTGGGCGTTCTGTCCGGAAGATGCCCGGACAGCCGCATCGAAGCATTGAAACAGGACGGCGTCTGGCACCGGATCGGGCTTGAACCGGCGCAGGGCGCGAGTCGTGTACAGGGTGTGGAAGAGGCCGGGGTCATCACTCATAGCGCGGATTCAATACCGAATTTCGTAAGCCCGCCAGTGGCAATTCAGCTGAACGAGACATTACTTCAGGATCCACTCGCTCGAATGGAGTGCGCGGCCGCCGCCGCTGAACTTCGCGATATCGGCGGCGATGGCGGCACGCCCTTCCTCCGAATCGTAGAA
>JANPDX010000256.1:0-3871 GCA_031431695.1 Dehalococcoidia bacterium | reverse complement strand
GCCGGCTGCCAACGTCTCGGCCGTGACGGTAGCGAACGTCACCGTCACGAGCCCCGCGCCCGGCGGCGGCACATCTTCGCCCGCACTCTCCTTCACCGTCTCGGCCGCGCCCAACCCAATTCCGACCGTTTCGTCGCTGACGCCAAACACCATCAGTGCCCAGGCGGCCCAATTCCTGATGACGGTCACCGGTACGAATTTCGTGGCCGGGTCGGTCGCCTTCTGGAATGGTGTCGCGCTCACAACCGCCTACAACTCGCCGACCGCCCTGACTGCCACAGTCCCGGCCGCCAATGTGCTCAATCCCGGCGCCGCGAACATCACCGTATTCAACCCGGCGCCTGGCGGCGGCACCTCCGTCACGCCGCAAACCTTCACAATCACCGTCAGCGCGTCCAAGGTCGCCTTCACCACGCAGCCCGGATCGGGAGTCGCGGGCAGTGCGCTCGCCACCCAGCCCGTCGTAGCCGTCCAGACCGCTGCAAACGCCACGCTCACCGGCGACAGCACTACCTCGGTGACGCTCTCACTCAACGGCTCCGGCACGCTGACATGCACCGGCGGCCTCACGAAGACCGTCGCGGCGGGAGTTGCTTCCTTCGCCGGTTGTTCCGTATCTGCGGCCGGCGCCGGATTAACCATCACGGCCACCGCCGCCGGGCTCACCTCTGCAACAAGTGGCGTCTTCGAAGTCACCGTCGCACCCCCGACGACATCCACCGAGGTCACCGTGTCGAACCCTTCGAACGCGCCAATCGCTCGCTCAAGGCTCTCGTTTGCTGTTTCAACCGGTAACCTCAACGCCAGCTCGGTCAGCTTCATCGTTAAGCGAAAAGCCGATGGTAAATACTTCAACGTCGCAACCGGGTCCTGGCAGGATGCCATCGTCCTCAATCTCGCGATGGATGGAGCCGGTAGTACATGGGAAATCGACATCATCGACGAGGCGCGCCGTGAGTTTGCCGGGACGGTCGTCACGCTTGAGGCGCGGGTCACCGTTGGTTCGACGATCTTTGTGAACTCGGTAATCCCCGACTTGAATATCCGCTGATTTCGCTTCTCCCGCTACGAACTCGCGTCGATATGGCGATCCGGCAGCCACACTGCCCGGAATCCGATCCGCGACGGGCACGGAGCGGTGGCGTGCACCCTTTGCCAATTGGACGCGGAGAGCGCCTGCGGCAGCCGCGCCAGCTCGTCCGCAGGCGCTGACTGATCGCCCGTGCGGCATTCCCTTACGGGCCTCCCCGGCCGTTGATAAGAATCCGCCCGATAGGCCCCGGCGCCAGTCTGCCGATAGGCTCTTCTCATGCGAATTCCGTCCGTCCGAGCCCGACTGATGCCTCTGCCCGCCCTCGGCTTCGCTGCGTTCGCGATACTTTCTGCTGGCTGTATGACCTACCCGGACGGGACGGTCGGCACCCCGGCGCCTCCCGGCCAGTCGGCGGGGTCGCGGCTTCCAGAGCTGTTGAGCCAGCTCCAGGGCGCGGGCGCCGGTATCGAACTGCTCGACGGTTCCCAGAGCCAGGTGCTCGCCGCCCAGGACGCCCAGGGCAAGGAAGTCCCTATCGTCCCGGCAACCGTGGCCGGCGAGAAGACCGCCGGGGCCACCACTCCCGCCGGTACCCCGACCCGCGCAGGCACCCCAACCCGGACGCCAACGCCAACTCGCACCCCAACGCAGGCGCCGGAGGGCGCCACCACACCAACACCCACCCAGACCGCCACGCCGAGCGCGCAAGCGACACTCACGTCGACCCCCACAGGTACCGCCACGCTCGCCCCAACCTCAACGCCGACGCCCATCCCGACTCCTCCGAGCGAAGGCGGCTCCCCCACTCCCACCGGCACCCCTCCGACCGAGTAACGCAATGCCAGACACGTTTGTCCGTACACGCTGCACATCCTGCGAAAAGGTCATGACCTTCGAGGACTTCTCGACGGGTGGCCCCCGCTGCGTTTCGTGCTCCCGAATCGTGCGGCGCCAACCGAGAGACCAGTTCGTCGCGGGCCCGCGCCGGCCCCGCCCCGCCGCCGTTCGTGACGCCGAGGACGACGACTACGAGCGCATGCTCGATTCCATTCCCGACGAGCTCATCGACGAACTCGTCGCAGCCCTCGAAGCGGAGGCCGCGAAGCTTCCGCTTTCCGCGAGGAGTCCGGTTCGCGAAGTACTGGACGATATCGGCATCGGTCACTCGGCGAAGGAACGGCACTGGGCCGCGTGGGGTTTTGCCGCCGGTTTTGCAGCCAACGTTGCGATCGCCAAGTACGCCCAAATGGCTACCGGCGCACCGTTCGGACAGTTCGTTGGGCCGCTCCTGCTTGGCGGTGTTGTCGCCGGGCTCTGCTGCGCGGCTATCGGCTGGGCGGTCGCGAAACTCCGCGAACCCGCCTGACGTTCCCTGTTGGCCGTGCCTCTCGCAGACTGAAAACATGCGCATTCTCGTCACCGGCGGCGCGGGGTTCATCGGTTCGCATCTCGTTGAGGCATACCTGGCCGAGGGCCATGAAGTCGCGGTCGTCGATAATCTAGCGACCGGGCGCCGTTCTAATGTCCCGAAGGAAGCTCGCCTCCACGAAGTAGACCTTCATTCCCGTGAACTCGAACGAGTTTTCGAAGAGTTCAAACCCGAGGTGGTCAACCACCACGCCGCCCAGGCGAGTGTGAAGGTCGGCAACGCCGATCCCGTCCACGACCTCGAAGTCAACGGCGGCGGCACCGCGCGGCTCATGCAACTCGCGGTTGCCTGGGGCGTCCGCAAGGTCATCTATGCTTCATCCGGCGGCACCGTTTACGGCGAGCCGCAGACCCTCCCGGTCACCGAAGACCATCCCATCGCCCCGCGCTCGAACTACGGCACGTCCAAGTTCGTCGGCGAACTGTATGTCCAGTTGGCGGCCCGCACCGCTGCCATCGAGTACACGATTTTCCGCTACGGCAATGCCTACGGCCCCCGCCAGGATCCCCACGGCGAGGCCGGCGTCATCGCAATCTTTACTGGCCTCATGCTCAACGGTCAGCAATGCACCATCGACGGTGATGGCGAACAGAAAAAGGACTACATCTACGTTGGCGACATTGCCGCCGCCAACATGCTTGCCCTCAGCGGTGGGAACGGCCTCGTGGCCAACATCGGCACCGGCGAAGGCGTCACCGTGAACCACATCTTCCGCGTGCTCGGCGAAGCGGTCGGATACACGCAGGCCGCACGCAACGGGCCACCCCGCCCAGGTGACGTGCGCAATTTCTGGGTGGACTGCATCCGCGCAAAACAAGCCCTCGGCTGGTCCCCAGGAGTCACCTTCGAAGAGGGCATCCGCCTGACTGTCGCGTCGTTCCGATAACGACGGCTCGATCCTACCGGGCCGCAACCACGCTGCCATCCTTGCGGAACAATCCACTCGCCTGAGGTACTCCGTCTACCATCTCTCGCGGCTCCATCTTGCTCGCGCAATGCCGGTCCAGCGTGTCCCGGTCGCCAACGAACTCCATCTTTGGCACCGCATAACCGCAGGATGTCTGAACCTTCTCGACATCCACGAAGAACGCCTGTCGCACGAATGGATGAAAGTCGTCTACAAACGCGCTGCGGTACTGCTCCAGCTCGGGCGCATCCAGGTCCACACGCCTTCCCTTCCCGTACAACCGCAGGATCTGTGCGCGCGCATCGAAGCTGCACACCATCAACGTGATGCGTTCGCTTTCTGAGAGGTGCTTCGCGGTTTCGTTGCCACTCCCCGGATAGTCCAGGTAGCCCACAAGGTTCGGCCCCAGCACCCGAAGCAAGGTGCGGCCCTTCGGTGAAAGGTTCACGTCGCCATCAGACCCAGGCGGCGCAGTCGCCACGAAGAACAGATGCTGCTTCTC
>JANPDX010000255.1:0-10010 GCA_031431695.1 Dehalococcoidia bacterium | reverse complement strand
GCACTCATGAAAACGTCGTGGCCGAACTTAGCTTCGGATTCTGGACAGCCCTGCTAAACAAGCATTACGAAACTTCGCTTTGGCCGAGACTTCTGAAAACGACCTTCCCGAGATGTCCAAGGACGAATCGAACCCGGACGTTCACTTCACGTCGTTTCACCGAGGTCCGCCGCCTGCGCAATCGAATCTCGCATCACGAACCCATCTGGTATTGGCAGACCATCGCCGAAACGCATAGGGATGTTCTCGACGCCATTAGCTGGCTCTCGCCGGTCTCTATCGCAATAGCTACCGAACTCGACCGATTTCCGCAGGTTCTCGCCCAGCGGCCGTAGCGGCATTCCCTCTCGGGCGCCCTCGATTGCTCAGCCCTCGCCTTGTAGCGTCGAAATACCACCGGTTCGCCGAGGCCCGACTGTCAAGGAGGGCAGTGTTGGGGGCAGGCCCGCTTTTTGTGGTCGGGACGGGTATCGTTGAAATCGAGCCCAAAAAGGGACACTGCCCTCCCTAACAGTCCGGCCTGCGCGAATTGCCCTCCCAGTCTCCGATCGGCCTCTCGGACGCCCTCCCTTTAACTTCCACGCCCCTTACCATTAGTCCATGCCTGTCGATCAATCCGCCCTCGATGCCGTCGCCCTTTCTCGCCCCGAATACGAAGTGCTCGTCCAACAGCTCGGCCGCGAGCCGAACGCCGTCGAATTGGGCATGTTCGGCTCCCTCTGGAGCGAACATTGCGGCTACAAGAACAGTAAGCCGCTGCTCAAACTCTTCCCTTCCGGCGGCGACCACATCCTCACCAAGGTTGGCGCCGAAAACGCCGGCGCGATCGACATCGGTGGCGGGCTGTGCATCGTGATGAAGATCGAGTCGCACAACCACCCTTCGGCGATTGAGCCCTACCAGGGCGCGGCCACGGGCGTCGGCGGCATCGTGCGCGACATCTTCGCAATGGGCGCCTACCCCATCGCCATCCTCGATTCGCTCCGCTTCGGCCCGCCCGATGACCCCCAGAACCGCTACCTGTTCGAAGGAGTGGTCGGCGGCATTGGTAGTTATGGCAACTGCTTGGGCATCCCGAATGTTGGCGGCGAGGTCGCATTTTCGACTGCCTACAACGGCAACCCGCTCGTGAACGCCATGTGCGTGGGCCTTGCCGAAACCTCGAAGCTGCAGAGTGCTCGCGCCACCGGCGAAGGCAACATCCTCCTGCTCGTTGGCGCCGATACCGGCCGCGACGGCATCCATGGCGCCAGCGGCCTCGCCAGCCGGACGGACCCGGAGGCGCGTTTCGAAGAGATGCGCCCCGCCGTCCAGGTCGGCAACCCGTTCATGGAAAAGCTCCTCATGGAAGCCTGCTACGAACTGTCCTCGGAGCACGGCGACTGGATCGTCGGCCTCCAGGACCTCGGCGCGGCAGGCCTCACCAGCTCCGTGGTTGAGTGCTGCGCGAAGGGTGGCGCGGGCGCCATCCTCGACCTCGAAAACGTGCCCCGCCGCGAACGTGGCATGACTCCCTACGAGGTCATGCTCTCCGAAAGCCAGGAACGCATGCTCGTGGTCGCGAAGAAAGAGCACGTTGGCGACGTACAGGCCCTCTTCCACCACTGGGAACTGCATTGCGAGCCCATCGGCGTCGTCACCGGCGGTCGCGAAGTCATCATCCGTGAGAACGGCGTGGATGTTGCGCACGTCCCCTTCGACATCGCAACCGAGCCGCCGCAATACCGCCGTAACGGCGTCAGGCCCCGCGAACTTGCCGCGCTTAACACCTTCGACCTCGGCTCGCTCGCCGACATTCGGGCATTCGAAGCCTCGGCGATGCTTTTGCGGATGCTCGCGCGGCCGAACATCGCCTCGAAGCGCGGTGTCTTCCGCCAGTACGACCACCAGGTGCTGAACAACACCGTGATTGGGCCCGGAGGTGATGCCGCAGTCCTGCGCGTGCCCGGGACGAACAAGGGCATCGCCCTCTCCACCGATTGCAACGGCCGCCTCTGCTACCTCGATCCCTATGCAGGTGGCGCCATCGCCGTGGCCGAAGCGGCGCGCAACGTCGTTTGCACGGGCGCGACGCCAATCGCCGTCACCGACTGCCTGAATTTCGGCAACCCCGAGAAGCTGGACGTCTACTACACCCTCGAACACGCGGTACGCGGCATCGCCGAGGCCTGCCTCGTGTTCGGCACGCCCGTCGTGAGCGGCAACGTCTCGCTCTACAACGAAACAAAGGGCAGGCCCGTCTATCCGACGCCGGTGATCGGCGTGCTCGGCATCATGGACGACGCCTCCAGGGCCCTGCGGGCGGCGTTCGAAGCCACGGGGAGGGAAGTCCTCCTGCTTGGCGGGACCATCCACCAGGGCGTTGATACGCTCGCCGGCAGCGAGTACCTGGAGGCCGTCCACGGGATGGTGGCGGGGCTCCCCCGAATCAACCTCGAAGCAGAACGGCGCCTCCACCAGCTCGTGCTTCGGGCGCACGCCGAAGGGCTACTCGCCTCGGCTCACGACTGTTCCGATGGCGGCATCGCGGTGACCGTCGCGGAGTGCGCGATTCTCGGCAACCAGGGCTTCACCGGCTCGGTGGAGTTCACGGATCGCCTGGACGCCGCCCTCTTCGGCGAAGGGCAGGGCCGCATCGTCGTCAGCCTGAACCCAGGCAGCAGTACGCGAGTCTTCGAACTCGCCACGGAAATCGGCGTCGCCGCGACGCGCCTCGGCGAAACCACCCCGGGCGATGCCTTCACCCTGGGCCCCGTCGGCGCGACCCTCACCGCGATGCGCGAAGCCTACGAATCACTCATGTAGTTCCTCATTGCCTCGAATCAGGCGTCCTCGGCCTCCAACGGGAACCGGCCACGGCGTAGTTGCGGGTCTCGTACCCGCTCGGCGCCATGCGCCCCACGGAGCTCGACTGTGCAGTCTGGAACCGCGCGCGGCAGCAGGCGGATCCCCATCCTGGTGCCCCGTTTCCCGAACCCGGGCGACGCGTCCCGCCCAGACCTAGGTCCTAGGTCCTCGCTCCCCAGTCCTCAGTCCTCAGTCCTCAGTCCTCAGTCCCCAGTCCTCAGTCCTCAGTCCTCAGTCCTCAATAACGTACTTCACTCCCCCACCGGCGAAGCCATGTTCGAACCAGAGTGCCAATGGCTCGGCGTCCTCGGGAATCACGAAGACGGCCTGCACCGTCGCAGTGCCGCCCTTGCCCAGCGTCGCCGGGGCTACCACATTGTTCACCCCGATGATCTCGGCATCGACCGTGGTCTCTTTCTCTACGCCGTCGTCTTCGTAGCGGTACTTCAACCGCACCGCATCGCCCGCCACCAGTTGGCCCTGGTTGCTGCCGTTCACGATAGTCCACTGGAAGACCACGATGCGCTGCGTGGATGCAGGCCGTATGACCTGGATGAGTGAGTCGCCGGGGTCAACAGCCTTCGACAGCCGGAGCAAGATCCGATCATCGCCGAAGTCAGCCTCGAACGTGTGCGATGGCTGAACGCGCCCTGCCTTGAGTTGCGCGTAGTCCACATCCTCGGTGTAGGTCGGTCCAGCCATGGCCGCCGCGGCGATGACCACGGAAACGAACCCGCCAGCGAGAATACCTCCGGCAACGCCCGAAACGACCGTTGCCGCGCTACTTGCTGGGCCGGCTTCACTCCCGAAGGAAAACGGCGGGAAGCGGTCGTTGAACGAGGCAATGTACCCGAAGAGTCGCAAGTGCCAGCGCTGAATGCCAACGCTGAACTGGAACAGGCCGCGCGGATAGTGGCCCGTGAAAAGAATCCCGAACCAGGCGATGGTGGTCACGACGTAGAGCGCGAGGTTCAAGAAATAGAGAACGAAGAGGTGTGGGATGAGCAGGATCGACTTCCAAACCAGCACGCGCCATCGGCTGAGTTCTCCCGAAGGCGGCTGATCGAATTCCAGCAGCACAGGGCTGTCTTCGGGAGAGAAGCTCGGGAACTTGTCTGTCACGAGCAACGCGTACGCGAAAAACCGAGCCGAAAAAGCGAGCCCGCCCTGGACTCCACGAAACAGCCAATCAGGGTACTTTCGGCGCCAGAACACCGTCATCCAACCAACCTGGAGCCCGGCTCCAACCAGGGACATCACCATATACATGGCTGCGGCTGCCGGAAGCAGCAAGACGAGGCGCACCAGCGTCTTCCATCGACTGAGCCGGTCCGGATACGCGACATCGAAGCGCATGGGGTATGGGAGATTCGGGATTCCCCCGCCTCCGCCAACCGGCCCGAGGGGTAGCGGCGGTGGCGGGACAGGTTCGCTCGGGGTGGGGTTTGTGTCCCAGGCCAGCGTTGCCGGCTGTCGTGGCGGCACGGCCGCTTCGGAGGGTGGCGTCGCCTCGGAACTGGCCGAGCCGGGAGCAGGGAGAGGATTGCCGAACGTGCGCGGTTCCCACGACCATGATGGATCTCCCGCGTGAGGTTCGCCGGGGTCTTCGCCTGATGGTGTGCTCATGCTCGCTCCAGGGCCAGTGGTGGGGAATGGTTAACGGGACTGCGATGGCGCGTCCTGCGTATCATGCGGCATCTCGCCTACTGCGGGCGGCATCGATGTGTTCGCTTGTTACGGGACTCCGCACCCCCGCCGCCACCAGCATCGCCCGCGCCAATCCCAGCGCGAGAATGACAACCGCGATCAACTCCAGGCTCGGACGCGCCGTCCGTCGGGAGTCGCCGGTATCCAGCGCCGCCCATGCGCGCGGCAGGAGCATCGCCGCCGCAACGGTCGCGATAGGACTAAGCCGAAAGGCGCGAGCCGGGTCGAACTTCAACAGCGCGAACACAGCCCGCGTCGAACCGCAGCTCGGACAGGGGAGCCCGGTGACGCGTCGGAATTGGCAAGCCAACATCTACGGCTGCCTTCCTACTTGCTAAGTGGCATGCCCTTGCTATCCGTCATCTTGTTGGTGGCGATCAAGATAATGTCGATCAGCGCCCAGATGCCCATTCCACCGCAAGTGAGCAACTTCAGGATGCCCAACCCAATCTGGCCCAGGTACATACGGTCTACGCCTAACGTCCCGGCAAGAACCGATAGGAGTAGCGCGACAAGCCACTGCTTCTCCGAAAACAGCCCCGGGACTTCCTTCGCCTGAAACCAGGCGCCTTCCTTCCGGCGAACCATCGTGTCGGATTTGACGCTGCCGCTACGAACCTGCATCTGCAGGTCCATGAACGTGAACGGGCCGTCCTCGGACCCCATCCGCTGCACTGTGAAGGAATCGGCTTCTGGTTGCATTCACTCTTCTCCTTGACCTGGCTAGGGCGGAATCATGCACGGGCAGAGCCGCCGCCGCAAGTGAACGGCTCGCCTCAAGCCAACGTACGCCCTAAGGATGCAGGTATTCGACGCCCCGGCGGATTCTTCTTCCTCGAAGCACAACGCAATAACTTCGCGCATGTTCGCCAACAATTCGTCAAGCGTCGCACCTTGCGAATGCGCCCCGTGAAGCCCGATTACCGTACCTATCAGGTACTTTTCGCCCTGCTCCACAACAACCGTGAACTCTCTCGCCATCGCCCTTTCCTACTGCTGCCGCCGCCTGCCGGATGATCGATTCCCACATCCGGTTCCCGACCGCATGACCTGAACGGGGTCCTCCGGCGACAGACACCGTTACTTGAGGAGTTTCCGAAACTCAACTTGAGTAATGCCCACTTGCTTGAGGATGCCGAGCACGAGGTGCGGATTAACGTCCTCACCCCGGTGATTGGGCACTACCGTACCTCTGCCGTCTGGATGTCGCAGAACGATATGGCTCCCGGATTGACGAGTAACTTCGAAGCCTGCTCTTCCGAGGGCTGCAACGACCTCCCTCGCTGTGAGTGACGGCAAAAGGCTCACACGGCGACTTTGTACGTGGTTGGCGGAGTCGCCGCTGCGAAGGGACCCGAGCTTTCCACCTCTTCGAGGTAGATAGAGATGGCTTCCTTCATGCGCTCAAGCAATTCTTCAACGGTTTTCGCCTGCGAAAAGCAACCGGGGAGATTGGGCACGGAACCGATGAGGTATCCGTCGTCGCCTGGTTCGACCACCACTGTGTATTCGCGTTTCATCGCCCTATCCTACTACCGCCGCCGCCTGGCGGATGATCGATTCCCACATACGGTTGCCGTCGGAGCCACCGACGAGAGCTTCCCCCGCGCGCTCCGGGTGCGGCATCATGCCCAGCACGTTTCCGCGAGCATTGATGATCCCCGCGATGTTCCGGGCACTGCCGTTCGGGTTCGCCCCCGGCGTGACCTCGCCGCTTTCGTCGCAGTAACGGAAGACCACCCGCCCGCGCAGTTCAAGTTCATCGAGTGTCTTCGCATCAGCGAAGTAGTTGCCTTCGCCGTGGCTGATCGGAACGCGGATAACCTCGCCGTCCCGAATCCCGTCGGCCCACGGGGTCGACCCGCCTTCGCGCCGCAGGTATACCCACTCGCAGCGGAACTGGAGGCTCTGGTTGCGGATCAACGCGCCCGGCAGGAGGTGGCTTTCGCAAAGCACCTGGAAGCCATTGCAAATGCCGATCACCGGCCTGCCCGATTCGGCGAACGCGCTCACAGCCTCCATCACCGGCGAAAAACGCGCGATGGCGCCCGTGCGCAGGTAGTCGCCATAGGAAAACCCGCCCGGCAAGACCACCGCATCGAAACGGGAGAGGTCGGTCTCCCGGTGCCACACGATCTCGGCCTGCTGTTCCAGGACGTTGTGCAGGACGTGGTAGCAGTCCCGGTCGCTCCAGGTTCCAGGAAAACGGATGATGGCGAACTTCATACGTGAAGTGTACCGGAGGAGTAGTTGCGGGTCTTCGTACCCGCTCGGCGCCATGCGCCCAACGAATCGTCCGCTGCCTGCGCTAACCGTGGTTGGGGCCGATACATCCGCCCGCTCGGTGGTCGCACTAACTCGGTACGGGTGTCTCGCCACGCGCCAATTTGGCTATCTCGTCGGCAGTGGCCGCCGGGTACTGAACACGCGGGTGATAGACGGCCCGGAGTGTTGCCTTGAAGCTCGCCGCAACGGCCTGTACTTCGCGGAGGGTGATATCGCATTCGTCCAACTGCCCCTCGGCAAGCCTTTCCGCGAATACGGAATCGACGATCTGGTCGATTCCCGCTGCACCTTCATCCTGGCGGGCACGAGCGACAGCCTCGGATGAGTCCGCCAGCATCACAATAGCCGCTTCACGGCTTTGCGGACGCGGGCCTTCGTACCGGTAGTCCGCGAGGTCCACGGGTACTCCGCTCTCCGTCGCTTCGCGGTAAAAGTAAGTCACCAACCGGGTACCGTGGTGCTGCGGTATGAAGTCCCGGACCAGTTCGGGCAGGCGATACTTCCTTGCCATTTCAAGCCCGTTCGTAACATGCGCGCGAATCACCCGAGCGCTCGCCCCCGGAGCCATCGAATCGTGCGGGCTCGGAGCACCGTCCAGCATGTTCTCCACATAGTGGCCGGGCATCGCGAGCTTACCGATGTCGTGATAGTAGGCGCCAACACGAACCAGCAGCGGATCTGCCCCGATGCGAGTCGCCGCGCGCTCGGCGAGTGCCCCAACCAGCATGCTGTGGTGGTACGTCCCAGGGGCCTCGTCCTGGAGTCGAACGAGAAGTGGGTGATCGGCCTGGGCGAGATTCGCGAGCTGCAGCCGGGTGGTGATCCCCAGGACCATTGCGATCACCACGAAGACCCCGGCGCCCAGCGCGGCGGAACCCAGCCCCTGGATTCCCGCCGCAAGCGCGATCCAGGCGAGATCGATGTTGGACCGCGGGGTCGCGATCAACCAGAACACGACCATCACCGCGCCGGTCGCGAGGGCGACCGCGACGGCGGCGGCCGCAAACCGGCCCATCCGATTCGCCCGGTAGATGACCGCCGCTCCAGCCAGCCCGCCCACTGCGTACGTCATCCCCAGTTCTAGTGATTGGAGCGCGCCCACGTACGAACTGCCCGCGATTTGCGGCGCCGTGCCGCCAACGAACGCCGCGAAGAGGCCCACCGATACCGCGACAAGCACCGCCAGCGAAAGGTCCGCGAAGCAAGCGGCAACGATCGCCGCGGTCGCCACCGGCAATCCAAACGCCAGGAAGCGGTCGCTCGTATCCGGCGTAACAAGGGGAAGCACAATGCGCGCACCGAGCAAGACGCCCGCCATCGTCACCGCCACCAGCACCATGCGCCGCTTCACCGGCGACTGAAACGGCTGGAACAGGAACGTGTACACGCCGATGAGCAGGCCGAAGCCAAGGGCCATAAGCACACCGCCCGCCACCGAATACAGGTCGAGCCCGTCGTCGATGACTCCTGTAGCTTCGAGCGCTTCGATGTCCTGACCGGAAATCTCTTGCCCCTCCGTCACAATGACCTGGCCCCGTGAGAACGTCCGGTTGATCGGGGCCACTGCCTGGCGGACCTCTTCGCGTTTCGCCTCCGTCGTCGCTTCGTCAACGCGGAACGTTTCGGCGCAGAAGACGCGCAGGACCGCGATCAGCGCGTTCTTTTCGTCGTTTGACTGCGTGCTGTCCTTGAGGCTATCAACGTAGACGACGACAGCCTTCTCGATGTCGATTTTCTTCAGGGGCGAACTCATCAAGGTCGCAAGCCCGTTCGACACCCGTTGCCGGAAAACGAGCAACCGGGCCGCATCAAGTGTTTGCAGGGCCGCGCGTTCGAAGTTCGCTATCGGCTGGGGCGTGGGAATGTTCCCAATCTGTTCCTGCTTTTGTTGGGCCGAAAGGTCGCTCCGGGCTGTTATCGCGCGCACCATGTCGAGATAGCGGGCAGCCCGGTCCACCTGCTCGTCGCGCACGGTCGTGTCCACCGCAAGTGACTCCTCGGGGACAGCGCTGGCCCGATCCTCGCGCGCGGCCTGCGTGAGGATTTCGGATTCGAACTGCTGCCCGTGGGCGGCCGTGAACGTCCGCGCCGCGATATCGCCCGCCTTTAGTCCACGCTCGAACTTGAAGAGCGGCACGACAAGGGCAACCGTCCCCAGCGCGATGACGAGTCCGAAGATTGCGGCGGAGGTACGCGAAACGGTGCGCTGAGTATTTCGTCGTTCCATGGAGCCACCGCAGGATACCAGAGGCACGCTGGTTCGCCGCTCAATCGCCGATTACCGGCCCTTCGCCGAGCAGTTCGTTCAGCGCCGTGAGCCGTTCGATCACAAGGAATCCGGCGCGGTCACGCGCGCGGTCGGTCCGTTCCAGGAGCACCGCTCGCATTCCAGCCGCGCGGGCGCCCGCGATATCCGTTGCCGCGTTGTCTCCCACAAATAGCGCATCCCGGGGATCGACGTTGATTTCGGCGAGCGCCCGTAAGAACGGCCCCGGGTTCGGTTTTGCAACGCCAACATCGGCTGATGAAACAAAAGCGTCGATATACCCCGCAAGCCCGAGTTCGTTCACTTTCGACGCAAAGAGCGCGGCCGGAAATATCGCGTTCGTCACTACCGCCGTTCGATACCCCCGGAAACGCAGCGACGCGAGCAGCGCCCGAGCGTCGTCGTACACCGCCAGGCCCTGGACGGCTTCCTGGAAGAACACCCGGGCGCAGGTATCCACATCCCGCGCGCCAACGGCGAGCCCGAGCCACGTAAACGCGGCGCCAAGCAGCCGGCTGAGGTGTGGCGCCCCTTCGGTAATGCCCGGTTTGTACTCGGGGAGTACCGCCTGAAAGGCCCTCTCGAACTCAGTATTGGAGACTTCGTAGTCAAGCCGTTTGCGAAGGTACGCAGCAACGGCCGCCGAAGGCGCGCCAATGGTCAGTGCGTCATCCCGGACGATTGTGCCGCCCCAATCGAACAGCACAGCCCGGATAGCCACCTACGCGCCCAGCAACCGGCGGACCGTCTCGCTGATGATGCGTCCGTCGGCGCGCCCCGCGAACATCTTCGAAAGCACCGGCATCACCTTTCCCATCTCCCGCGGCCCGCTCGCCCCCGTCTCCGCGATCACCTTCACCGCCGCTGCCTCGATTTCCTCGGGCGTGGCCTGCGTGGGCAGATA